>CAZQXC010000011.1:0-37941 GCA_964597075.1 uncultured Roseivirgaceae bacterium
TCCACCAGCGGCAGGACCAGGTTCAATAAAGAAAGAACTTAACATAACCACACTGGATAAAAAGAAAAACCAGTAGGAAAGCATATTCATAAAACCAGAGGCCATATCACGCGCTCCGATTTGCAGTGGAATCAAAAAGTTTGAGAATGTACCACTCAATCCGGCCGTGAGCACGAAGAATACCATGATGGTCCCATGCATGGTCACCAACGCCAAATAAAACTCAGGATCAATTTTCCCATCCGGTGTAATCCATCCTCCTAATAGCGGACGAAGCCACTCCAGGTTCATATCTGGAAAACCCAGTTGCAATCGAAAGATCACAGAAAGCACCCCACCAAAGAGTGCCCAAAAAATACCTGTGATCAGGAATTGTTTGGCTATTACTTTGTGATCCTGGCTAAAAATATAGTTGGTCCAGAAATTACCATCATGGTGTTCATGCTCATGATCATCGTGGTGGTGAACGTCAATGTTTGTGTCAGTATATGTTGTTGCCATCTTTTATAATAATCTTAGTTAGATCCTACTGCTCCTGCTTTTAATCCTTCTAAATATGTCACGCCTGTTTCTACCGGAATACCTGCCTTAATCATAGCCGATTCACGTAAGCCTGCTGGTACATTTTTTAAATAATCAGGATTTTGTTTCAACCAGGTCTCTTGCTCAGCTTTCCATTTTTCGAAATCTTCTGGCGTGTCCACCACTACACTCATCTTCATGGAAAAGTGTCCTTTTCCACAAATTTCAGTACAAGCCAATTCGTAATTGAACTCTGGATTATCCAGTTCATCACGCATTTCCGCAGTAGTTTTAGTAGCAGTAAACTTGAATTGTGTTGGCATACCTGGTACGGCATCCATCTTTAAACGAAAATGCGGAAGAAATACACTGTGGAGAACATCCTTAGCACGAATTTTCAAAAGCACTTCTTTCCCTTTAGGAATATGAAGTTCCAGGGATTTAAAATCATCAAACGTTTTATTATCACTTAAATCTAATCCAAATTCATTAATCGCATCAATCTTCTGATAATGATAGTTACCCAGCACATTATCCTTACCCGGGTAACGCACAGTCCATGCGAATTGTTGGGCGATAACTTCAATTACCTCAGCGTTTTCAGAAGCGGGGGATGTAATATCATTCCACGCACGAAGACCGGTAAAAACAAGAATTGCCAGAACTATTGCCGGGATAATCGTCCACGCTAACTCCAGGTAATGGTTATCCGGATAAAATTTTGCTTTACGCCCTTCCTTATACTGATACTGATACAAGAATACAAACTTGATGATACTGATAATGGTAAAAGCCACCACCGTTACGGCCATGGTAATCCAGAATAGTTTATCCGTCAAGGCCCCGTGTTCAGAGGCAATGGGTAGGGTGTAGGAATCAAAATGTGCGTAGGAATACCAGAAGAAACCTCCTAATCCGAACACCATAAATAAAATAAATAACAAGGCGTGCACCCCGTTACTGCTATCAACCTCATCATCACTCGTCTTAGCTTTTGCGACACTCACCAAAGTACTGATCTTAAAGATCAGGTAGAGGATCACAAGAACAAGAGCAACACCAAGAACTACAATCAAAGTCGTCATAATGCTTTCAAATTAAATATGGTGATGGAGACTTTCTTCTAACAAGGGATGATTCTTACCAAACAAAGGCATCTTCGACAAGCTGCTCAGGGTAATCCATAGGAAAGCAGCCAGGAAAATAAATGCAGTGCCAATTTCCAACAACCCCAATCCTCCATCGTTCTTCATAACACCTGGCGTAACCATGTTGTAAAAATCAAACCAATGTCCAACAATTACAATTGGACAAACAACTTTCAACATTGACAAATGCCGCTTTGCATCTCTCGTCATTAATAACAGAAAGGGTAATACAAAGTTTAGTATCAGGTTTGTAAAAAATATCCAGCTATACGGACTCGTTGTCATCCGTTCAATGAAGTACACAGTTTCTTCAGGAATATGGGCATAGTAGATCAACAAAAACTGACTAAACCAGATGTACGTCCAGAAAATAGAAAAGGCAAATACAAATTTTCCTAAATCGTGCAGGTGGTTGGCGTTTACAACCTTGAGGTAACCAGCATCTTTTAAGTACACCACAATCAACGTTATCATGGCTAACGCAGTTACCCACCAGCTGGCAAAAACATACCAGCCAAACATGGTGCTAAACCAATGGGTGTCAATGCTCATTACCCAATCCCAGGCCGCTACCGAAGAACTCACCGCAAAGAATACGAGGAACCAGGCAGATATGATTCTATTCTTGTACCAATATTTAGTATCCGCTTCCAGATCTTCCGCCATCATATTTTTCTTGATCATGGTAAAGAACCAGTACCACATACCAAAAAAGATAATCATTCTGGCTATGAAAAATATTGGAAATCCACCCGCCTCCCCTGGCCAGAAGAAATATGGGGCTTTTCCGTCAATGATATGATCATATCCCGGATTAGGTTGGGTCTTAGCTTCATCTACAAATTCACCGTAGAGTGAGCTATGTGTCCAATGGAAAATATCATGATTGGTTATAAACCAAAGGACTATAGTTAATCCAAAGGCTATTGGGAGGTAGTGTCCCATAGCCAATGGAATGCGTTTTAATCCTGAAGACCAGCCTGCTTGTGCAGCATATTGAATCGCCACGAAAAATAAACCAATAATCCCCAGGCCTACAAAATAAATGTTATTCATCCACAACGTGGTGTACAAACGTTTAAGCCACCCGGCTGTTTCATGATGTCCTCCTTCTGCATGGGTATTGCTTGCTGCAGCATTATCAACACTTGCAACCATGTTTTGCACACTAACACTTCCATGGCCATCGCCATGGCTTGCACCTTCGGAGCGGTGTGCCAGGAACAAGCCAATGGCAAACAATAAAACTCCTGTACCCAGCAGGAAAAATATTTTCTTTTTAATC
Organism: uncultured Roseivirgaceae bacterium; assembly: GCA_964597075.1. GTDB lineage: Bacteria > Bacteroidota > Bacteroidia > Cytophagales > Cyclobacteriaceae > UBA2336. Next base: position 2,956 of record CAZQXC010000011.1, read on the forward strand.
TCCTGGGTAAAGATGAACTTTTCTTCCACTATTGTTGATTGACCCATGTTTATTCAGTTAACTCGGTTTGTGAGTAGTCGTCTATAGCTCTATTTCTGTAAAGTCTTAACATACCGGGAAATTTTCCAGCGATCTTCCTGGCTGATCTGCGATCCATGTGGAGCCATCAGACCTTTACCAGCAGTAATCACATGAAAAATATGTCCTTCCGTAATATCTTTATAAGCATCGCCTTTCAGGTTTGCCACACCGGCATAGGCGCTGCGTTCAACACCATCAATGGTTACTCCGGTAGCAACTTTACCATCACCCTCTCCTTTGACACCATGGCAGTGGGTACAATACATAATGTAAAGGGCTTTTCCGTCAGCCAATAATTCAGGTGTGTCTATACCTTCAAAAGGGCTCACAATTTTTGCGGCAATCTCCAGGCTATCCTTGTGAAGTCTGTAGGGAAGCACATTTGCCTTATTCCGACTTACCGTATGCTCAGGCGGCATGCGCAAATTCATGCGATAGGGATTGAGCAGATTTGTATTATAAAATTCACCATGACCATCTTCATAGTCAATGGAGGTAAGCCAGCTACCAGCACCCTGATCCGTAATCTGGGAGTATGGTTCATACGCTACTGAATGGTACATGTTTGGTGCATATTCCAGGCCGGGTTTATCACCACTTGCCTTGCATGACGCAAGAATAACGGCAAGGCTAAGGCCGATGAATAACGTTACTGATAGTCTCTTCATAGTCTTCATCGCATAATTAATCAAAACTCTTTTCATTCACTTCAACAGCTCCACTATCACTGAGCAGCTGCTTCAATTCATCTTTACTTTTGCCACCATTCGCAGCCAAATCAATGGCCAAGACGTGCATATCATCCGTGCTTCGAATATCAAACTGGCGGGGCCATTTGTAGGGCTTCATATCACTCACAATCATAAAGGTTCCTACCATACCTAAAGCAGAAAGCAGTACCGTCAATTCAAAGGTTACCGGTATAAAAGGTGGCAGTGACGCGAAGTTTTTACCACCAATAATCATGGGCCAGTCGTACCCCAACATCCAAATCTGCATCAATAAGGCAAGACTGGTTCCGGTCATACCAAACATAAAGGCCGCAATAGGAAGACGGGATTTTTTGTAACCCAGGGCTTCATCAATACCGTGTACCGGGAAGGGTGAATACACTTCCTGAATCTTCACACCACTGGAGCGTACTTTGCGAATGCCGTCTAACAGTACATCCTCGTCATTGAAAATTCCTACAACAAAATGCTTATCTGCATCCATGATTATTTCTTTTCAGAAGTTGACTTAATAATACTTTTCACTTCAGCCATGTTGATCACCGGGAAAAACTTGGCAAACAGGAAGAAAGCCGTAAAGAATATTCCAAAGGTGAATACATACTGCCCTACATCATACCAGGTAGGATAAAACATGGTCCAACTGGACGGAATATAATCTCTATGCAATGATGTTACGATAATCACAAAGCGCTCGAACCACATCCCAATGTTTACAACAATGGATAGTACAAAGGTGGCTACAATGCTGGTACGGATCTTTTTAATCCAGAATAGCTGAGGAGAAATTACGTTACAGGTCATCATAGACCAGTATGCCCAGGCATACGGACCAACAACCCGGTTGTAAAAAGCATACCCTTCATAGGGCACACGGGAGTACCAGGAGATAAATAACTCAGTGATGTAGGCGATACCTACGATAGATCCTGTAATGATGATGACAATGTTCATCAATTCAATATGGTAGATGGTAATGTAATCCTCCAGCTTAAACACCTTGCGGGTAACGATAAGCAGGGTAAGTACCATCGCAAAACCGGAGAAGATAGCACCAGCCACAAAATAAGGCGGGAAAATGGTAGTATGCCATCCGGGAATAACCGATGTGGCGAAGTCCATGGATACAATGGTGTGTACAGACAATACCAGTGGTGTAGAAAGACCTGCCAAAATCAACGCTACCGATTCATAGCGCATCCAGGTTTTTGCCCCACCCTGCCAGCCAAAACTCAAGGCGTTGTAAACATTAGCCCTGATTTTATTTCCCTGAACAACAGCCCGATCGCGGATCACCGCGAAATCAGGAATAAGGCCCATGTACCAGAAAACCAATGACACGGTAAAGTATGTTGAGATGGCGAACACATCCCATAATAATGGAGAATTGAAGTTCACCCATAACGATCCGAAGGTATTAGGCAGTGGAAGAGCCCAATAAAAACCTAACCAAAGACGTCCCATGTGAAAAGCCGGAAAACTGGCCGCGCAAATCACAGCAAAAATAGTCATAGCTTCAGCTGCACGGTTGATCGACATTCTCCAACGCTGGCGGAACAATAACAAAATCGCAGAAATTAGTGTACCCGCGTGACCAATACCAACCCACCAAACGAAGTTGGTGATATCCCATGCCCAACCCACTGTTTTGTTAAGCCCCCACACCCCAATGCCATGCCACAACAGCATAGCACAAGCATAAGCACCCAAGCCTAGTAAAGCCAAAGAAATAGCCATCGCCATCCACCACAGTGTGGTTGGTTTACCCTCCACCTGCCGGCTAATGTCGTGCGAAACATCTTTTATGGTTTTACCACCGGTTACCAGAGGTTCGCGTATCACTGAAGTTACTGCCATAATATTTTACGTCTCTCGTTTATCGTTTCTTGTTTCTGTTAAGCGTCTTTGTTTCTCACTTTGGTGAGGTACCAGATATTCGGCTTTACACCTACTTCCTCCAATACCTGGTAAGCCCGTGGATTACCAGCAATCTTATCGATGCCATAAGGACGCTCAGGATTTCTTGGCTCGATCTTCAACAACTTGCTGATGTGGCTCTCCGGATCATTCACATCGCCAAATACAATGGCACCTGTTGAGCAAGAAGCCTGACAAGCCGTGATTACCTCACCATCTTTCAATGGCCTTCTCTCCTTCTTCGCCTGAAGTTTTCCATTCTGAATACGTTGTACACAGAACGAGCATTTCTCCATTACCCCGCGTGAACGCACGGTAACATCCGGGTTCAATACCATCTTACCAAGATCAGTATTCATAGCCGGGTTGACTTTCTCAAAATCACGGTTGTCGTGATACTTGAACCAGTTGAAACGCCTTACTTTATACGGACAGTTGTTAGCACAATAGCGTGTACCAATACAACGGTTATACGTCATTTGATTTAATCCTTCAGAGCTGTGTGTTGTTGCTGCCACCGGACAAACCGTTTCGCATGGAGCATTATTGCAATGCTGACATAACATTGGCTGGAATACTACTTCCGGATTTTCAGCGGCCTCTTCCAAACCACGTACATCATGCACGGCTGCATCACTGCTGTAGTAGCGGTCGATGCGCAACCAATGCATCTCCCTGCGGTTGATCACCTCTTCGCGACCGACCATAGAAACATTATTTTCTACATTACACGCCACCACACAGGCACCACAACCGATACAGGTGTTGAGGTCGATAGACATACCCCAATGGTGGTTCTTGTAATCGTGACCTTTCCACATTGAAAGTTCTTCCGGTGCAACTTTATGATCGGGATCTTTCCAGGTAGCAACTTTAGGTTGGAAATCACGCTTCCAACCAGCACGCTCAAAATTCGACAAGGTAGTTTCTTGTACGACTGCCTGGCGTGCCATGTAGGTTTGGTGTGTCTGTGTCGTGGCAATCTGGTAACGCTCACCTGCAGCTTCAAATGTTGCACCGGCAACATGGTAACTAAGCGAACCATTAACCATTGCGATTAACGGATAAACATTTTTACCAATACCATCAGCTACTTTGCCGGCTTTTGTACGGCCATAACCTAATGGAATGCCTAACGTGCCAGGTGTTTGACCAGGCTGAACCAATACAGGAAGTTTAATCGGTTCTTTTCCGTTTACAGAAACAGTAAAGTATTCAGTCTTGGCTTCCTTAAAATTAATTCCTTTTGAATCGGCAGGGGCTACTGTCACATAGTGTTCCCAAACCGCTTTCGTAATCGGGTCGGGTAGTTCCTGAAGCAACGGGTTGTTGGCTTGTGAACCATTACCTACCGTTCCGTTTTCAAAAACGAAGACTTCAAACCCGTTACCGGCTTTGTAGTTTGAAGCGATTGATGACGCTGCTCCACTTACATCTCCTGCAAAGGAAACTGAAGACGCTTCAACTGGCAATTCAAGAACTCCATTGTATAAACAGGTGTCCCACCAGGTCTGTAAATTCCCTGATTTGTAAAACCAGTTCTTCCAGTTATTTTTTACAATTTCAAAGTAGTCAACATTGGTTTCACCTGCCCAGATTAGGAAACTCTCCTGTGCTGCCCGCGACTTAAAGATCGGTGTGATGGCGGGTTGTGCTACACTGTAATGATTTTTCTTTGGCTCAGCATCGTTCCAGGCCTCCAGAAAATGATGGTCAGGTGCAATAAAATCAGCGATTGATGCTGTTTCATCTTCCTTATAGGCTGTAGCAATCTTTAGTTGTACTTTGGCTAGGCCAGCGGCCAGTTCAGTACCCATGGGGTGGTCATACACCGGATTGCAATTGTAAAATATCACACCAGCAACACTGCCTGCATTTACTTCTTTTACAACGTTGGCCATCGCCTGGTCATCACCCTGACGGTAGTTCACCGGAAGTTGAGGTAAAATTGTGGAGCCGTAACTTCCAAGCATATCGTTGACAGCATTAACGACAACTTGAATGGATTTGTCATTTGAACCAGCAACCACCAGGGCATTTCCACGGCTCTTCCAAAGATCTTCCGCAGCTTTCGCCAGATTGGGTTTATCAACACCACCATTAACCGATGCTCGCCCTGCTTTAGCAGCCAATAAATTATAAAGCTGAACCAGTACAGCACCTTCCTCTGAAGGTTTAATCTGTGTGCGGTAATCTGCATTCGCGCCTGCCAGCGACATACCTGCCTCAAACTGGTAGTGACGTGACATCTCTTTCTTATCCTCTCCTACCTCACGGGTTTGGGCATACTGCTTAGTAAATTCAATTGGTGCTAACCAGGAACTTAGAAAATCAGCGGCCACGCTAACAATTACTTTTGCTTTGCTGAAATCGTATGAGGGAATCATGGCAGTGCCAAAAGATTCTTCATTGGCTTTAAGCATTCCGTAAAAAGAACTCTGGTCGTATTGAACGTGCTGAGTAGAAGGATACCTCGCTTTGAATTTTTCAATTACCGCCTTTGTGCTTGGGCTGATGATGGTATTGCTTACAATCACAATTTTACCTTCACCTATGGCATTTAATTTCTCAATAACTGCCTTATCCAGATCTTCCCAGGAAGCCTTTTTGTTATCGGCCACGCGCGGGAAGCGTAAACGTGCATTATCATAAAGAGAAAGTACAGAGGCCTCAACCTGAGCACTGGTTCCTCCTTTTGTTACCGATGAAAGTGAGTTACCCTCAATCTTTATTGGGCGTCCTTCACGGGTTTTTACTACAATGCTACAGTAATCACCACCATTGGTATAGGTAGATGCGTAATAGTTGGCTATGCTTGGATCCGTGTCTTCTGGCTTATTGATATAGGGTATAGCCTTACGGATAGGGGCCTCGCATGCCGCTAAGGAAACGGCAGCCACGCCAAAGCCCATCATCTTCAGGAAATCCCTGCGCGAGTGGCCAAGATCTTCCTCTGGACCCGATGCAAATTCCTGATGGGCGTGTTTTACAAACTCAGCATCGTTGGTGAGCTGCTCCAGGCCTTTCCAGTATATCTTCGTAGATTCTTTCTCCATAATATGTATAAAAGCGAAATCTGACTTAACGTTTTCTAACTCAATTTATATGATTAATAGTGACACTTGGCACACTCCAATCCGCCAATGTCTTCCACTTTCATCGGTTGTTTGTTCGAAGCGCTGTGCAACTCAACCAGTTTATCGTAATAGGCATTGCCTCTTGAGTTAACATCCGTTTTACGATGACAGTCAATACACCAGCCCATTGTTAGGAGCGAATACTGCTTCACTACCTCCATCTCTTCAATCGGTCCATGGCAAGTCTGGCATTCAATGTTCGCTACATTTACATGTTGAGCGTGATTAAAATAGGCCAGGTCGGGCAGGTTATGGATACGAACCCACTCAATAGGTTTTTGATTAGGCCCAAAGGAGAGTGTTTCAGGTTGCCAATCTGCAGCTGCCCATATTTTTTGTATCTGTGGCGATTCTGTTTTTACAGCCCGGTGACAGTTCATACAAATATTAACCGAGGGAATGGTGGCGCTTTTTCCCTTCAGCACACCCGTGTGGCAATATTTACAATCTATTTCGTAAGCACCTGCATGCAATTTGTGCGAGAAGGCAATGGGTTGTTTGGGTTCATAGCCTTGCTGAATGCCAATAGAAAATAGACTGTTTATAACTGCTTTAAAGCCCAGTGATCCTATAATAAAAATCAAAATGAAACGGAAACCTGCACTGCGCGTTACGCTAGCCAGCGTATAGGGAGAATGAACAACTTCTTTATCCTCCTCACTAATCTCCTTCTGATCGAGAAATCTTTTCAGTGCCGAAACAAGGAACACCAGAATAATTACGAGCAATACCAGAATGAGCAACATGCCCACAAGAATGATATTCAGATATTCTGAGGGAACCCCACTACCACCACCGCCTTCACCAGCTGCTGCAGGGGTGGCGGCCACTGGGGGGCCTTTCACGGTTTCTGCCTGAATGTAGGCGAGAATATTCATAATCTGATCATCCTTCAGGCCGGTAAAGGCTGTCATCTGTGTTTTATTGTACTCATTATATAGATTGACAGCATACTCATCACCGCTCGCGATTACAGCCGATGAATTTCGGATAAACCGCTTCAACCAATCTATAGAAGGTGCACGCTCGTTTACGTTGGCCAGAGCTGGTCCTACTAATTTTTGATGCACCCGGTGACACGTTTTACAGTTCGCGTTAAACAACGACTCACCGTTGGCAATGGCCTCAGGCTCAGTAGGCATTTCTTGTGCGAAGGATAGACTAAAGGTGAAAAGTAAGACAAGAATGCTGATGCTTTTGTAGAATAAGTGCGGGGATACTTTTATCATGATAGGTTATAGTGTCCAGTTTTTACATCAAGGTGCACAAATCTACTATGGGAAGTGATTTTTTCAAACTTATTTTAAAACCTGAACCATTTATTTAGGCTCCAAATATTACACCGATATCTTAGTTGAAAGTTTATCTATAATACCCTCCCAAACGTTGAACAATTAATTTAGAATCAATTTAAATAACCAAGAAAATCTTGGTTATTGATGTCATTAAGTATGTAAATTTGCTTTTATTATAAATCATGGATTAGGTACACTAATTCCTTGTGGTGTGCCCTTTCATCTGGATTGTGCTTGCTTTTTGAACTGCACATCCTTGTGTGGTGGAAAACGTATCCGGTCACCTACCATGCTTAATGGAATTTTCTCTTCAATGCTAGCCAGTCATAATTTTTAAGTTGAAGGCCAAAAAGTTTTGATCACAAAGTATTTTACTTCTCGAGTAACAACATTTGCTGTCATCCTGATTTGGAAAACTAAAGATGTCATCTTGACTACGGCCAATACGCTTGCTTCAATAGTATTTTTAACAGGCAGTCTTATCTTTACAAGTCATACACTTTTATTCGATGATTTTTAGATTCATTTTTCTCTTTCTATCACTTGTATTAGTCTCGTGTAATGCTCAGGAAAATCCGAAACCTATTAATGCTTCGCCTGAAAAAACTATTAGCCTTGGCATAACGGGTAGCAAGGAGAATGTATCAGTACCCACTTCTTTTGGTATTGTACTCATGGGGGGTAGCACGGATGTTGATGAAGCTTTCCAGTGGATGATTGACCGGGCCAAGGGTGGGGACTTTGTCGTAATCAGAGCCTCAGGTTCAGCAGGTTACAATACCTATATCAATGGATTGGGCGACTTGAACTCCGTGGAAACACTTTTAATTGATAGTCGGGAAAAAGCTAACCTGGATGAAGCACGCGATAAAATCCGAAATGCTGAGGCCTTGTTTATTGCGGGTGGTGATCAGGCCAATTATGTGAACTACTGGACGGATACGGAAGTTTCAAGGGCCATTCAATACCTTATCGATGAAAAAAAAGTGCCTATAGGCGGAACAAGTGCGGGGTGTGCCGTCCTGAGTGAAATTATCTTCGATGCAAAGAACGGCAGTATCATTTCTTCGGAAGCGCTGCAAAATCCTTTCGATAGTCGTTTAAGTATTTCGGAAAGTTTTATTCAAATCCCCATTCTGGCCAACACCATCACCGACCAGCACTACTCGCAGCGCGAACGACACGGCAGGCATGTAGCCTTTATGGCGCGCATGATGAAAGACTATGAAATTGATGCCAGGGGTATCGGGGTTGATGAACGAACTGCAGTATGTATCGATCATGAAGGAAATACTATGGTTTTTGGGTCAAATAAAGCCTACTTCCTGATCAACAATGGCCATGCAGCAGAAAGCTGTTCACCCAACATACCGCTTCATTGGGTTCAAAACCAGGAAGCTGTACGGGCGTATATTTTTCTGGGAAGCGCGCAAGGCACTACAGCCTTCAATATTAATACATGGCCAACGAACACCCCGCATCAATTTTGGTATTCGGAGGATGGTGTACTTAAGGTAAAGTAATCGATTAATATTTTTCCAGCCCCAAACCAAAAAGTGCGAAGTCATATTTCACAGGGTCATCTGCATCCAGCTTGCGCAAGTTTTCGGTTAATTCAAGGGCAGTAAGCCAATCGGTTTGTTTCCGTTTGATCAACTTCAGTTTACGAGCAACCCGTTCTACATGAATATCGCATGGACAAACCAACTGAGCGGGTCTAATCTTTTTCCAAATCCCAAAATCAACTCCATTATTATCCGAACGAACCATCCAGCGTAAATACATAGTCAACCTTTTACAGGCAGACTTGCGCTCAGGGGTGGCCACATGTTTTTTAGTGCGGAACGGATACTCTGGTAAACTGAAAAATAATTTATTAAAATGAATGAGTCCTTTTTCGATTGTTAGTTCCTTATAGGGCACAAGGAAAGCTTCTTCTAAAGAAGCATTACCGGAGTAAAACCATTTCAGAAACTCAATAAAATAAAGGGCATCAATACCACTAAATGTTCGGTGTCGGAATTCCAAAAATGGTTTTAAATCATTTTCTGAATGATGCTGGATAAACTGATGAGGATCATTGTCCATCCATGCGAGTAATCTTTTGCAATTATTGATAATGGTAATGCGCTGCCCCCAGGCCAATGTAGCGGCAAACAGTCCGGCTATTTCAATGTCTTGCTGTTTTGTAAATAAATGAGGAATGGAAATCGGATCATGCTCGATAAAGTCAAGCGAATTGTATTGTTGTACTTTTTTATCAAGAAATGATTTGAGCTCATCCCCAACCATTTTTTTTCTTTTCAATACTTCTTTCGTCATGACGGTTGGCAAGTAATGATAAAGATCAGTATCGCCAAAGCAGAAAAACATTAAATTACCCCAAACGATCATTCATGAACACAGAACTGAATGTGATTGAGCTCCTGGCCGGAATAGGCATCTTTTTATTTGGGATGCACCAATTGGAAGATTCCCTCAAGCAACTTTCCGGGGGCACCTTCCGAAAGTTGATTCGCAAATTCACAGAGAATTGGTTCCGAAGTGTGCTGAGCGGAACAATAGCAACAGCCGTACTGCAAAGCAGCACGGCAGTTTCATTAATGGTGTTAGCGTTTGCAGGAGCTGGCGTACTAGGGATGGAAAGCGCCATTGGGGTAATCATTGGCTCTAATTTGGGCACTACCTTAACCAGTTGGATAGTGGCTACACTGGGTTTTAAAGTAAAAATTGAAATTTTAGCGTTACCCTTTGTTGGTATAGGTGGGTTGGGTTTGATCTTTTTCGGTACATCAAGTCGCGGAGCCAACATCTGCAAATTTTTGGTGGGTTTTGGACTGCTCTTTATGGGGTTAGACTACATGAAGACCAGTATTGAGGGGATGGCACTACACTATGATTTGAGTGAACTTAATCATTACCCAGGAATAGTTTTTATTTTGATTGGATTTGTACTAACGGCAATCATACAATCCAGCTCTGCCTCCATGGCCATCATACTAAGTGCCATTAATTCAGGCATTATCACCTTTCCGATAGCTGCCTACATGGTTATCGGGATAAACCTCGGCACAACCCTTACCGTACTTATTGGATCATTGGGTTCCCAAACCATTAAGAAAAGAGTAGCCTTCAGTCATTTATTGTTCAACACAGTGACAGCATTACTTGCCATTGTCACCTTTCCACTACTCATTTACCTGGTCGAAAAAGTTATACATCTTGAAAATGATCCAGTAACGGCTATCGCATTATTTCATACGCTTTTCAATTTATTGGGCGTGATTGCTTTTTTGCCGCTGATCGGATTTTTCACAAAGATCATCATTCGTGTAGTGAAGGAAAAAAAGACAACGCTTACCCGGTACCTCCATACCCTGAAACCCGATGTTCCTGAAGCGGGTATTGCTGCGCTGAAAAATGAAATCCGACACCTGGTAGTTGAGGTTATTCGCTATCACCTGCGGATATTAAAATTAACCAGAAGAGAACCTTTTCTTTCCTTTTTAAAAAAGGAAGACATCAGTCAAACAAAAGAGCTTTCACTTACCGATCAGTATCAAATAATCAAACTACTGGAAGCAGAAATTTATACGTTCGCTTCAGGATTACAGATGAATGAACTTCATGACGCGGAAGCACGTGAATTGAACAAACTTCTTCACTCCACCCGCAATGCTGTAGCTTCTGCCAAAATATTAAAAGACATCCAACATAATCTTCAGGAAGCCGAAAACGCTGACAGTTCAGAAATTGAAAGCCTCATGCAGTACTTCAAAGAAAAATGGGATGCTACCCATCAGGAGTTTATCAAAATACTCGAGGAAAAAGAAGTTAGCACCAACATTAGTTTGTTGCATACGCTAACGATCAAAAATAAGGAAGATGATATTGCCTTCACGCAACTCATCACTACATCTATTGCCTCAAAAAAAATAAAACAATCCGACATCCCCACATTCATCACCATCAACCGGGCGTTTAATATCTCAGTGAGGCAAATGATTCATGCCTTGCGCGATTTGCTGTTTACCGAAACCGAAGTTGAGATCGTTGAAAAGTTGAGCGAATCACCCAATTGAATGAATCTTTACTTCAAAGGTATAGCCAAACCCATAACATTACAGAAACAAACGCTGCAATTGGTCCCGCAACAATGAAGAACAAGCCTCCCCGCATAAACTCCTTCTGCTGCACCAAACCTGTCGCATAAGCAATAGCATTTGATGGTGTTGAGACAGGAAGCAAGACTGCACACGAGCAACTTATGGCCACAATTACCGGAACAGCCATCCAATAGGGTTCACCAAGGGTAATGGCAAGGGGTATCAGAATGGATGCAGCGGCTGTATTGCTCATTACATTCGACACACAAACTGCAATCAGACTGAATAATAAAGCAACTGCAATAACAGGCACCGGAAGTTTGTTAATCTCCTGCATAACGATGTCCGCAAGACCTACCTGTACAAGTGCAATACCAAGTGCCAACCCACCTGCCACAAGCATGAGCGTATCCCAAGGCAGGGCTCGCACCTGCTCAGCAGTGATAACCTGTGTCATGGTGAGAAGAAGTATGGGAACCAAAGACGTGCCGGCAACCGGAATACCGTGAAGAGGTTCACTTACCCACAGTGCAACGGTGGACACCAAAGTAAAGATTACTGCCCTCCTTTTGAAGGGATCAATCTTTCTGTCGCTCTTAGAGATTCCGGAAAGATCCAAAGCAGAGTTGCGTATGTTTAAACGCCTCACCAGGAATTTGTAGAACACAAAAACAAGTAAAATTGCAGTAGGGAATCCCACCACCATCCAATCGATAAATGTTATCCTTATTCCCTTTTCAAGTAAAGCTCCCACCACAATCGCATTGGGTGTGCTGCCAATAATGGTCCCGATACCACCTACTGAGGCAGAAGCCGGAATGGCAGTGAGCAACGCCTTTGAATAATTCGACTTCACACCAAGTGCGTGCACCAAAGGTAAAACTGAAGAAACCATCATGGCCGTGGTAGCCGTATTCGACATTACCATGCTGGCAAAGGCAGTTACAAACATCAGGCCCATCAGCAGGCGTTCCGGCTTATTGCCAAAACGTTTAATTGTAAACAGAAATAAAGATCGGTCGAGCTCAACTTCCTTCATTCCCTGAGCAAGGAAAAAGCCACCCAGCAGCAACCATATCACATTGCTGGTCCATGTTCCAATAAACATTTCAACAGGAGCGGTTTCTGAAATAATGTAGTCTGTACCAAAACCAATGAGCAACATGCAAATGATGAAAATTCCTACCGCAAACGGTGGAACTGCCTCTGTTATCCAAAGGCCGATAGACAACACACTGATCAGAAACACAAAATCAATTGCATCACCATACCCTAACTGCCTAAAGAAATAGGAAATCGTGAGGGCAATGACAAGATTTCCCACAAATGTTGATGTGTTGAAAACCCACCCCAGGCCTTTTTTACCGTAATGTTTTAATGCTTCGTAACGGGAATCGTTTGATGCCATATGTGCCACAAAATTAAAAGGGTTTGGGGAGCATGCTAATCCGCTCATCCTGATCTGCTGGGCAAATGACCAAAATTATTGGTACCTTAAAGGTGCATTTTGAATCACTATGTCTAAAAATTTAAGCTATCTGGCCGGAAGAAAGGGTGTTGACAAAACACTGTTTGAAGAATTGGGTATTGACGCTACCGAAAACGGCACACCATCTATAGAAAAAATGGAGGCCTTGCGTAAGGAATTCCTGGTTGGTAAAGCCAATGTGTATGGCACCGCTACTTTTTACGATTTTCTAAAACCGGAAAATCAAGGTAAAAAAGTTTACGTATGCAATGGCAGCGCCTGTTTGTGTGCGGGCACCCAACCAAATCTGAAGGAAAAACTAAGTGAACACTTTGCTGCCGATGAAATCGGTGAAATGTGTTGTCTGGGGAGATGCCACGAGAACTCAGCTTTCCACACGGATGGGAAAAACTATTCCGGAAAAGCAGTAGACTCCATTGTTGATATAAAAAAAAGCAAAGCTATCATTGCTGATCAGTATCATGTTGATACAAAAGGTACAGCAATCCTCACACAAAAATTACCCGGACTTAATTTGTATGGCAAAATACTCAAAGACTGTCTAAATCGACCAGTAGAAGAATTACAGACAGAGCTGAAAGTCTCGGGCTTACGCGGTCGCGGTGGAGCCGGCTTTCCTATCGCGATTAAACTGGAAACTTGTCGCAATACAGCGGCTGAGCAACGCTTTATTGTTTGCAATGCCGATGAAGGCGACCCGGGTGCTTATTCCGATCGATATTTATTAGAGCACCAACCACATGCTGTACTTATGGGGATGATCATCGCAGGCTACCTGGCCGATGCCTCGGTGGGGGTTCTGTATATAAGAGCTGAATATCCTGAGTCGATTGAAACTATTGAAAACGCTATTCAGGAACTTCATGACCAAAAACTTATAGGAGAAAATATTCTCGGCTCAGCATTCTCCTTCCAATTAAAAATCATCAAAGCGCAGGGTGCATACATCTGTGGCGAAGAAACAGCGTTACTATCTTCCATAGAAGGCCAGCGGCCGGAAGTACGCATACGCCCCCCCTTCCCTGCACAACAAGGTTTATTCAATTTACCCACGGTTGTCAACAACGTTGAGACGTTAGCTAACCTGCCTTTTATTATGCAAAAGGGAGGCAACGCATTTGCCACGATCGGAACGGCAAAATCTTCGGGCACAAAATTGATTTCATTGGATGGCTACTTCAACAAACCCGGGGTATATGAAGTAGATATGGGAACCCCGCTTGATACTGTTGTGAATGAATTAGGTGCTGGCTTCCGTGAACCAGTAAAGGCCATGCATATTGGTGGGCCGCTGGGCGGACTAGTTCCGGTACACAAAATCAACGACCTCACCATCGACTTTGAATCATTTTCGCAAGAAGGATTCTTGCTAGGTCACGCTTCTATAGTTTGCGTTCCTGAAAAATTCCCGCTTATACTTTACATAGAGCACCTGTTCGAGTTTACTGCGCATGAGAGTTGCGGCAAGTGTTTTCCTTGCCGACTGGGGTCGACCCGTGGAAAAGAGATGTTACAAAAAGCACGGACGAGCGATTATAAAATAGACCGTGCTTTACTAGATGATTTGCTTGAAACCCTTGAGATAGGATCCTTATGCATGCTGGGTGGTGGCTTGCCATTGCCGGTAAAAAATGCTTTGCACTATTTTGGAGATGAGCTAAAACCATATTTTAAAAATAAAGTGTAGTTGATATGGAAGGGATAAAATCAAAATCAACCATGAATATCCACACCAACGTAAATGGTGCGGATAAAATCACGCTGGCTTATATCAACGACAATCCTTTCGAAATCCACGAAGGTGAAACGGTACTTTCCTTTGTGCGCAGGCATCAGGGAAAAACACGAATTCCAACCTTATGTGATGCACCAAACCTTCAACCCTTTGGTTCATGCAGGGTATGCAGTATAGAAATGGCCCTGAAAAAAGATGGCCCTACTATAACAGTTGCTTCCTGCCACACGCCTATTATTGCCAATTCCTATATCTATACGGATACCGAAAAAATTACACGACTTCGGAAAAACATCATTGAACTTGTTCTTACCGATCACCCGCTTGATTGCCTTACCTGCGAAGTAAACAACAACTGCGAACTACAAACCGTAGCAGCACAGGTAGGAGTTCGTGATGTGCGCTACCCAGAAGGGAAAAATCATTTACACCATGAGAAGGATCTAAGTCACCCCTACATGACTTCGGATATGTCGAAGTGTATTAACTGCTTCCGTTGTGTACGCGCCTGCGATGAAGTACAGGGAGAATTTGTTCTAAGCATGGCGGGACGTGGGTTCGATAGTCATATCATTAAAAGCTTTGATGAGACCTTCATGAATTCCGATTGCGTAAGCTGTGGTGCGTGTGCGCAGGCTTGTCCCACCTCTGCTATTTCGGATGTCTTTGAATCAAAGAGCGTAAATGTTCAGAAAAAAGTCAGAACCGTTTGCACGTATTGCGGAGTAGGGTGCAACCTCGATGTTGCGGTTAATGATGACAAGATTAAATCCATACAGGCACCATACGATGCCGAAGTGAACCAGGGGCACACCTGCCTCAAAGGACGTTTTGCCTTTTCATTCTATAATCATCCGGAAAGATTACGCACTCCGCTGATCAGAAAGAATGGGGAATTGCAACCGGCAACCTGGGACGAAGCCTACGATTTCATAGCCGGGAAACTAACCTACATCAAGGAAGTTTACGGCCCGGATTATATCGCTGGAATATCCTCGGCTCGCTGCACCAATGAAGAAAATTACCTGATGCAAAAATTCATTCGGGTGGTCATTGGGACAAACAACATTGATTCCTGTGCGCGTGTTTGCCACTCCCCAACCGCACTGGGTATGCAGCGCAGCTTTGGTACAGGTGCCGCTACCAACTCTATTGATGATTTAAAAGATACAGATTGCATCCTGATCATTGGCGCTAACCCAACAGATGGGCACCCGGTAACCGGTGCAAAATTTAAGCAGCATGCTATGCGTGGCAAAGCTACCATTGTCATTGACCCCCGAAGAACAGAAATCGCCCGTTACGCCACCTATCATTTACCCCTTCGTCCAGGTACCAACGTTGCCATGCTGAATATGATGTTGTATTACATCATCACCGAAGGTCTTGAAGACAAGCAGTTTATTGAATCACGGACAGAAGGCTATGAAGATTTTAGAAAACAAATCCTGAACGTAAACATCAATGAGCTTGAACGAATTACCGGTGTTGATCGCAACCTCGTGCGTGAAGCAACATTAGCCTATGCCACAGCAAAAACCGCTATGGCCTTTCACGGACTTGGCGTAACGGAACACTCCTATGGTACATACGCCATCATGCTGATTACCGATCTGGCCATGATAACCGGAAACATTGGTCGCAGGGGTGTTGGCGTAAACCCACTTCGTGGACAAAATAATGTACAAGGCGCAGCGGATATGGGTTGCCAGCCACATCAGGGTGCCGGCTACTTTGATGTGACCAATGCGGAGTACCATAAGATGTATGAAGATTTTTACGGTGTAAATCTTCCCAGCCACATCGGCTATAAAATTCCGCAGATGTATACTGCATCTCTCGATAATAAATTAAAAGCCTTGTGGCTGATGGGGGAAGATTTGGTACAAACCGATCCGAATACCAACAAGGTGATCGCAGCGCTTAAAAATCTTGACCTGTTGGTTGTACAAGAGTTGTTCATGACGGAAACAGCAAAAATTGCTACGGTTGTTCTGCCTGGCGCATCATTTCTGGAGAAGAGCGGAACTTTTACCAATGGAGAACGAAGAATTCAGCGGGTAAATAAAGTGGTGGAGCCTATTGACGGAACTAAGGCTGACGGACAAATTGTAGTGGACATCATGAACCGTATGGGACATGCTCAACCCGATTATGATCCAGATACGTTGCTAAGAGAAATTTCACAGATCGTTCCATTCTTCAAAGGTGTTAAATGGAATGAGTTGGGCGAAAATGGCAAACAGTGGCCGGTACAGGAAGACGGTACCGATACTAAGATACTACACACCGAAACTTTTAAGCGGGGTAAGGGTAAATTCCACTATTTCGATTTTATGGAAAGCAAGGAAATTCTAAACAACGGAAAAGAATATCCGTACATCATTACCACCAATCGCGAACTAGAGCATTATAATACCGGCACCATGACACGCAGAACCGATAATGTGAAACTCCTGACAGAAGATGTATTGATGATCCATCCAACAGATGCTGAAAAACATTTCATTAAAGAAGGTGACATGGTATGTGTCGAGTCGCCACGGGGTAAGGTCGATTTAAAAGCGCGTATTACGGATGAAGTAAAGCCGGGCGTATTGAGCTCAACATTTCATTTCCCGGAAATCAATCTGAACGTTATTGGTTCTGATGAGCATGATTCAGAAGCCATGTGCCCGGAATACAAAGTAATAGCGGTAAACATTCGTAAAAGCAAGGGGATTCATAAAGCCACCCCAGTTTAAAAAATTTAACCACAAAGCTCATAAAGTTTCTCATCGTTCATTGTGATCTTTGTGCCTTCTTCGTGTACTTTATGGTTTAACTAATCCCTCCTATGCGAAAAATAATCCTCCGCACGTTGCTCATCATTTTTCTGGCAGCGCTAACCTATGGTGTCTACTATGCATGGATTGCCTTTCCCATCATCTCTGGTTATGGCGCAAAAAATCTTTGTTCCTGCACCATGCTGGCAGGCCGCACTGCAGAAGACGTAATCAAAAATGAACTGGGTTCGGGGCTTCAATCATTTGGAACGTTTACCGTCAGCTATGAAGATTCATCGGCTACCGCTACCGTCTTTGGTTTAGCCAAACGCAAAGCCATTTACCGAAAAGGACTGGGGTGCACACTGGTGAATGAAATAACCGAAGATGAATTGCGCGATCAACCCTGGAAGGTAGCAACTCCGCCTTATGTAAATCAGGATACTATTCCCTGGCCTACGGGAAACAAAATGCCTGATTCTGTAAATCTCTTTGGTTACGACATTGAATTATTAAATAAAACAATCAATGAGGCTTTTGAAGAACCTGGTGAGGACAAAACCAGGCGAACAAGGGCAGTTGTGGTTATTCACGATGGTAACCTCATTGCCGAAAAATATGCAGACGGGTTTGATCAACACACACGCCTTACCGGTTGGTCAATGACTAAAAGCTTAACGAACGCCATGATGGGTATACTGGTAAAAGAAGGTAAACTAAGCCTGAACGATGCTGCACCCATGGAAGCGTGGACAAATGATAAGCGAAATACCATTACCATCCACAACCTGATGCAAGCCAGTAGCGGCCTGAAATGGGCTGAGGTTTACAGTGGACCCAGTGATGCAACCAATATGTTATTCAAAAAACGCGATGCTGGTATTTACGCTTCGCACGCACCCTTGCAGCACACAGCTGGTGACGTATTCTATTATTCCAGTGGCACCACCAATATTTTATCTTATATCATCCGTCAAACAATTGGTGATGCAGCCTATCATAGCTTTCCCTACAAAAACATTTTTTATAAAATAGGTATGAACTCCATGACCATTGAACCCGATCCAGGTGGAACATTTGTAGGTTCATCGTTTTCTTTTGCCACTGCGCGCGATTGGGCGAGATTTGGCTTGCTTTACCTGAATGATGGCTACTGGGTTAATGAACGAATTTTGCCTGAAGGATGGGTAGAGTATAGCACTATGCCTGCCAATGGCGCTAAAAAAGGTGAGTATGGAGCACAGTTTTGGTTGAATGCCGGAAATCCAGGTGATATAATCGACCGCAATTTTCCGGATGTTCCGAGCGACATGTACTACCTGAGTGGCTTTGAAGGGCAGGATGTATTTATTGTGCCATCCGAAAATCTGGTATTGGTAAAATTGGGACTAACTACTGACAATTGGGTAGATGTCAATTCATTTCTAAAAGATATTATTCGGGCTTTACCTCATTAAGCCGCTAACATTTACCCAACCTGGCTGTTTAATGAATAAAATCATAAAACATGTCAGGTATTAAATCATATGTACTCATTGGGGGAAGTTACGGCATAGGCGCTTCATTGGCTGAAATTCTCATTTCAAAAGGTCATGATGTTTATGTACTAAGTCGGAGTAAGCCTTCAACAACCGGAGCAAAGCACATTCTCTTCGATGTGCAAAGTCAATCCATCGACCTAACACATCTTCCCGCTGTCATTGACGGGCTGGCTTATCTGCCTGGAACGATTCAACTCAAGCCATTTCATCGGTTTACAAATGAAGAGTTCCTTCAAGACTTCAACATTAATGTATTGGGGGCAGCAAAATGTATTCGTGATTTATTACCTCCGCTGAGAGCATCTGAACAAAGTTCAATTGTTTTGTTCAGTACGATTGCCGTTCAACAAGGCATGCCCTTTCATACATCCGTAGCCATGGCCAAAGGTGCCCTGGAAGGATTGACCCGCTCACTGGCTGCAGAGTTTGCTCCTAAAATCCGCGTCAATGCCATTGCCCCATCGATAACCGATACACCGCTAGCCTCCAAAATTTTATCGACTGAAGATAAAAAGAAAGTAAGCGGTGAACGCCATCCACTGAAACGGGTAGGCGAAGCTCGCGACATTGCACAAGCAGCATCGTATTTATTAACCGAGGAAAGTGCATGGATGAGTGGACAGATTCTTCATGTAGATGGAGGCTTGTCGGCTTTGCGTGTATAGGCTATGCCCATAATCCGCTATAAAGGTGAGTTAATAGAATGTAAGCCACGCGCTAACTTGCGCGATGTAATTTTAAAATACGACTTATCGATTCATAATGGTAAGGCTCGGTACATTAACTGCAGGGGATTTGGTACCTGCGGAACGTGTGCTGTAAAAATTTCCGGACACATAAATCCGCTAACACGAAAAGAAAAATGGAGGCTCAATTTTCCTCCGCACAAATTCGAAAACGGTTTGCGATTAGCCTGCCAGGTGAAAGTTCTGGGTGATGTTGATGTGCAGAAGTTTGAAGGATTCTGGGGAACTCTAAGTGTCTAATAATTCTTATTCCAATGCATCATTAAGCATACTTCTATCGCCAACCATCTCCCAATGCATGAGTGACGATGGGATGCAGCCAATCGCGTTGAGCTGATCAAAAAATTCCTTCACACGAAATGGTTCCTGCTGTTTCTCTTTCAGTCTTGCCAATTCGGCTAGTGAAACTTCCAACAAATACTTTCCCGTAATATAACTGGTTCCGTAACCAGGCTGGCGCAAATACAAATGTTGTTCGAAGATCAATAACTCCTTTTCCGTTTTCATCCATCCGCGCGGGGTATACTCCGAGTGAATCCTGCCGGCCTCCTCCATGGTCATTTCGTTGGCATGCGCATATAACGAACCCAGCCCACGGGCTGCGCGCTGCGCGATCATGATGTATACAATTTCCTTAACGCGTGGATCATCGTTGTATAATCCGGCTTGCATGAACATTTCTTCTACAGCCGTGGCAGTACCTTCATTACGCGAATCAAAAATATTATACAGCAAAGGCCCTTTACGGATTTCGCTACTGTGGGGCTCGGTGTCCATTCGAGCCAGTTCGAACCAGTGATAGAAATGTGAGTAAAGCGGCCGTGGATCTATATGCATCCCGATCACAAAAAAGTTTCGTTTTTCGGCCGGTACAAATTGACCCAGATGCGCACGCAAGGCAGGTTCGAAATAGCTCTTTACGGTTACGATCTCATCCTCATCCAAAAATTTCAAAAGGCTCTTG
This sequence comes from uncultured Roseivirgaceae bacterium, assembly GCA_964597075.1. Lineage (GTDB taxonomy): Bacteria > Bacteroidota > Bacteroidia > Cytophagales > Cyclobacteriaceae > UBA2336. The sequence continues at coordinate 23,463 of CAZQXC010000011.1, forward strand.
GCCGAACGCTCGGTCAATGCAGCAAACGCTTCCGGAGTATCGGCTGCTTTTAGTTCAGGCAGGTTCCGGTTCCGGTGTTCTTCCAGTTTCAAGGCAGTCCAGGCGCGGGCCAGTTCGCGCTTGAGTAACAACACTTCATCGTCCCAGGTAAGGGGCACCAGGTGTACATGTTGCTGGTACCATGTGTAATTATCGTTACCGATACCGGAGGGGCCGGTCTTTGAAGGAGATTCCTTTTCAAGCCACTCGGCCAATTCAGCAGTAGAGCGAATAGCCTCTTCAATAACATCCACCAAATCGCTCTGAAGTTGCACCTCAGGAAAATCCAATAAGTCCGAAAGGTCTGCTTGTTGTATTTTAATATCCCGGATTCCGGCTATCCATAAGTCACGGGCATTACCCGTAAGATTAATTTTCGCCTGGCTATTCAATGGCATGATCACCTGCAATTCGTTAATCAGCTTCTCTTTGCTCTCTGTGGTGAGTGGAAAGGTGTATTTCCAAAGCTCTACAATACTGGAATGTGCAGGACCTTCATGTGCAGGTACATCGCTGCGATCCATCCATAAAGTTTTATAGTATGCCGGATCACGTTCCCATGGCCGCAGTACACGATGATCGAAATCCAGACCGTTCATCTCGGCATAAATCAAATACCAATCAACCTTATGGTTTACAGGCCAACCCGTAGTATCGAACGAATGCAATTGTTGCTGCCACTGTTTGAGTTCCTGATGTTGCTTTCGCATTGCAGTAACGGAATAGTCGGGCACCCCATTCACCAAGGGCGGCTTCTGAAACTCACGCCATTGTTCGAAATAGGTAACAAGTTGATCGTACGTAGTAAACTTTGCTTCGGTATTTGGCGGAGGTGTTGCACATGAACAAAGTAGTACGAGTACAAACACGGAAAAAAATAGTGACTTGGTAATTTGCATGGTTTGCATGAATAGTATGAGTTTTTGAGTATGATTTATGTTCCTATAAAGGTAAAATAATCTTGCTCATACCCGCCTATTTGTTAATCCGTTCCTGGCCTGAATAGATATTGAACTTACCATCGCGAACGAATCCCAGCAAGGTCATATCAAAATCCTTCGCCAGGCTTACCGCCAAACTTGAAGGTGCACCTACAGCTGCCAGTAATGGAATTCTTGCCAGTGCAGCTTTTTGAACCAATTCAAAACTTGTTCTTCCGCTGACTAATAAAATGTAATTCGCCAGGGGTAACTCATTTTTCAGTAACATCGCACCTACAACTTTGTCGAGCGCATTATGTCGGCCTACATCTTCGCGCAGCAAAACCAACTCACCCTGAAGATTGAATAAGCCTGATGCATGTAAACCACCCGTGTATTCAAATACGCGCTGTGCTTCACGCAACTTGACAGGCAAGGCATGAACTAAATCTGTACTTATTCTCCAATTAACCTGAATAGGTGTACAGATGACTTTCACAGCTTCTATCGAGGATTTACCACAAACTCCGCAGCTGGAAGTGGTGTAAAAGTTCCGTTGTAATTTCTGAAAATCAAACTGGACTTCAGGTTTCAACTCCACCCGCACTACATTGTCTTTTTCTTCAGTACGACCAACATCTTCGCAATATTTTATACTCTCCACCTGATCAAATGATTGAATAATACCTTCGGTAAAAAGAAAACCCAATGCCAATTCGAAATCATGACCGGGTGTGCGCATAGTTACGGAAAGGCTTTTCTGCTGGCGGTCACCCAACGAACCAAATCCAACATGGATCTCCAGAGGTTCTTCAACTGCAAGAAGGTCCGGAACAGCTTCGCGACTATTCGCTGTGATCTTTATAATTTCTACTGGTTGAACGTGTTGTGTCATATTTATGGTGCACCTCAATTACTAAAGTTAACGTAATCCCCATCAAACAGTAATCATAATTTACTAAATTTGACTATGAAAGTCAGGAAACTAACGATTGAACAAGAGCAGCAGGAAAAAGAAGAATACTTTCGTAGTCTATCCGGTGAAGAACGCCTGAGGATGATGCGTATTTTGAATGATCGCTTACGCAAGCCTGGAGTAAATTATGAGCTCCGAAACAAAAAGGTAAAGGTGACTCGAATAGCGTGAGCATCTTCAGTAAATACCATCTTGAATTTTTAAAAGCGCTCGTACACCATGGGGTTAAGTTTCTGATTATTGGCGGACAGGCTGCAATCTACTACGGTGTAAGAAGAAATACCGGTGACCTGGATTTGCTCATTGAACCTACAAAAGAAAATGGAATTAAATTATTGAGCACTTTTCAGGAACTAAAGCTTTCGGTTGACAATGTTAAACCTGAGGAATTTGAGCAACCCCTATTCCTTGGTTTGGGTTTTGAACCAGACGCAGTTGACATCTTAACCATAACCCCCGGGATTGATTTCGAATCCGCCTTGATGCATTCCATGGTTATCGAAGAATCTTCGCTAAAGCTTAACATCATTTCTATAGATGACCTTATCAAAAATAAAGAATCATTAAACCGAGGAAATGAAAAGAAGTTGTTGGATGATTATGATGTTGTGGTACTCAAGAAAATCAAGCAACAGCAATCCTGAGTTAGGACAACCCACTGATTTTTCCATCGTTATCAATATCCATCGCCAGGGCAGCGGGTATATTCGGTAAGCCCGGCATGCGTAAAATATCTCCAGTTATTGGTATTATAAATCCTGCACCCGCAGCCACTTCTATTTCCCGTACTGTAATAATAAAATCTTTTGGACGGCCCAACTTTTTCGCATCATCCGAAAAACTATTTTGTGTTTTGGCAATGCATACAGGTACTTGACTCATGCCAATCCTTTCAATCTTCTTAATATTCTGCCTGGCCTTTGGTAGAAACTCTACATCCTTCGCACCATAGATTTTCACAGCCACTGTGCGAATCTTTTCCTCTACACTTGATTTCCAGTCATACACCGGCCAGTATTTCCCATGAAAATTATCGGCCGCTTCGGTAATCTTCTTCGCCAGATCCAGCATTCCTGCTCCTCCCTTTTCCCAGCCTTCCGAGAGAGCAATATCAACACCGAGCTCATCGCATTTCTTAATTACCCAGTTCAATTCCTCCTCTGAATCAGTAATAAATTTATTCAGCGAGATTACAGCCGGCACACCAAATATTTTTGTGTTCTCGATATGCTTCTCCAGGTTCGCGAAGCCGGCCTCTACCGCCTTCACATTTGGCTTGGTTAATTCTTCCCGTAAAGCGCCTCCATGATATTTCAAGGCGCGTATAGTTGCCACCAACACAATCGCATGTGGCGAGTAATCGCCATAGCCACAAACAATATCAATGAATTTCTCCGCACCAAGATCGGAGCCAAAACCTGCCTCCGTAATTACATAGTCTGATAAACTCATCCCCATCCGCGTAGCGATAATGGAGTTAGCACCTTGGGCAATATTCCCAAACGGACCACCATGAATAATGGCCGGGTTACCCTCCAGCGTTTGTACCAGGTTTGGCTTGATTGCTTCTTTTAGCAACAAGGCAACCGCACCCTGCGCGTTCAGGTCGCGTGCAAAAACAGCCTTTTGTGAATACGTATCGCCAATATAGATATTCCCGATTTTTTGTTTCAAATCGTTCATATCTTTTGCAAGACAAAGAATGGCCATGATTTCTGAAGCTGCGGTAATGTTAAACCCGGTTTCACGGATCATGCCGCCATTCTTACCACCCAACCCCGTAATCATATTTCGGAGCGCACGGTCATTCATATCCATCACACGCTTCCACTCCACCGTTCGCGGGTCGATGCCTAATCCACCTCCTGGTTTTTGAATGTCGTTATCAATGAGCGCTGCTAAAAGATTATTGGCTTTTTCAACCGCTGCAAAATCACCGGTGAAATGAAGGTTAATATCTTCCATAGGAACAACCTGAGAATATCCTCCACCAGCAGCGCCACCTTTCATACCAAATACGGGCCCTAAAGATGGTTCACGAAGAACAACCGTGGTCTTTTTTCCTATTTTATTCATGCCTTCACACAAGCCAATAGACGTTGTGGTTTTTCCTTCGCCTGCAGGTGTAGGCGTCATAGCTGTAACCAGAATCAGTTTCCCCCTTTTTAGTTTCGATTCATCAGAAAGTTTCAGCGGAAGCTTAGCTTTATAGTTTCCATAAAGTTCCAGATCATCTTCAGCGATATTCAGTTTTTGGGCAATCTGTCGTATGGGTTGTAATGATGCCGCCTGGGCAATTTCAAGATCGGATTTAAAAGACATAAGTGGACGGTTTAGCTTTCGAAAGTTAATGTATTTTTAAAGCTCATGAACGACTATTTCCACTTCAAACAATTCTCGGTTTGCCATAAGCGAAGCAGTATGAAAGTAGGTACAGACGCTGTACTCCTGGGCGCATGGGTAGATTTATCGGGCGTTGATAGGGTGCTTGATATTGGAACAGGATCAGGAATAATTGCCCTGATGATTGCCCAAAGAACCCATGCGGCACAAATTGATGCTGTAGAAATAAACCATGAGGCCGTATTGGATGCCCGGGAGAATTTTGAACAAGCCCCCTGGGCCGCGAGGCTTAACCTATATCACAGCACAATTCAGTCTTTTCAACCCAAATTCAAGTATGACTTAATCATTTCAAATCCTCCCTATTTTATTAATAGTTATAAGCCCGGAGATGAACATCGAAGGTCAGCCCGTCACACAGAAAGCTTGTCGTTTCAGGAACTTTTAAACGTTGCAGATCAATGTATCCATCCGAATGGCAGATTAGCCGTCATATTGCCCCCAGCGGAAGGGTATTTCTTTAACACCTTGGCCGCAGATACCGGTTTGGTGTGTATTCGAGAATGGAAATTCCGAACACGCAGAAGCAAACCCGCTGAAAGACTACTGCTTGAGTTTTCAGCGAATTCAAAACCATTAGTTCAGGGTGAGATTCTGTTGTACGAAAACCAATCAGGTGAAGTGTGGACTGATGATTATAAAGCGCTTATCCGTGAATTCTACCTTAAAGCCTAGAACGTCCATTCATCCTAAAACCGTTTGAGTAGCATCCCATTCAAACTAATGTTGTGTTTTTATTCTTATGAAGAGAACCTTTATCTTCCTTGCTCTGATTGCAGTCAGTTACCTAAGTGTATCACAAGCCCTGGAAATAAAAAAAGCTAAGGCACCGATCATACTGGATGGCATTATGAATGAATCTGATTGGCTTGAGGCTTCTGTAGCCAATGATTTCACCCAGTTTTTTCCCAGCGATTCCGCGTTAGCTATAGCCCAAACCGAAGTTCGGTTAACATACGATGAACAGTTTATCTATATCATAGCCAAAATGTTCAACCTGGGACCCCGAAATTACGTTACCCCCTCACTACGCAGGGATTTTAGAGGTGAGGCAAACGATGGATTTACCGTGGTATTGGATCCTTTTCAGGATAGAACAAATGGTTTTCTGTTCGGACTCAATCCCTTTGGGGTACAACGAGAAGGATTGTTAGCAAATGGCGGTTCTTCCGGATCGGATTTGTCACTCACGTGGGACAATAAGTGGTACTCAGAAGCAAAAATGTACGATGGTTATTGGATTGCCGAAATGGCCATCCCCTTCAAATCCATACGGTATAAAGAAGGGCTATCCTCCTGGTATATTAACTTTTACAGGATTGATAGTGAATATGCTGAACGCTCAACGTGGTCGCCCATCCCACAGAATTTTAGCATTACAACATTGGCCTTCAACCGGCCCTTACAATGGGATAAACCTCTCAACAAAACGGGTAAAAATTTATCCTTTATTCCGTACGGACTTGCCGGAGGAACCAAGGATTTTGTTGAAGGAACACCTACGGATAAAACCTTACAAGCTGGTTTTGACGCCAAAATCGGAATTAGCTCAGCACTCAACCTTGATTTAACGGTTAATCCTGATTTCTCACAAGTTGAGGTTGATGAGCAAGTAACTAATCTGGATCGCTTTGAAATATTCTTTCCCGAACAACGGCAATTTTTTCTTGAAAATGCTGACCTGTTTGCCGACTTTGGTGTAGCTGGTGTAAGGCCATTCTTCTCGCGCAGAATAGGCGTAGCCCGCGATGAAACTACCGGACAGAATATTCAAAACCCGATTTATGGAGGTTTTCGATTAAGCGGCAAAATTGATAATAACTGGCGCATCGGATTTTTGAATATACAAGCTGGAGAAGACGAAAAAATTAACCTCCCATCCACCAATTTCATGGTAGCATCCATACAGCGGAAAGTATTTGCACGCTCCAACATTGGTATCATTGCCATAAATAAGCAAGCCTTTCAAGACACCGTTGGTGGTGACTTTACTTTCCAAGCCAATCGTTATAACCGAATGCTAGGTATTGATTATAACCTGGCCAGTAAAAGTAATATATGGAACGGTAAAGCATTTTATCATCGTTCCTTTGATCAGAATGGCTTAGACTCAACGTTCGCCACCGGTGGGTTTATTAATTACAACACGCTTAAATGGTCTGTAAACTTGTTCGCCCGAAGTATAGGTGCCAACTATAATCCTGAAGTGGGATTTGTTCGCAGAAAAGACATTCAACAAATGGGGTACACACAGTGGTATAACATGTATCCCAAAAATTCTGGTGTTCAAAGTCACGGACCGGGAATTGATTTTGATGTTGTCAGAAATCAGGTCATTGGATTACTGGACTGGGATGCTAATCTGCTGTATCGAGTACGGTATAAAAACACGGCTAATTGGAGTGTCCGTCTGAGAAAGGAGTATACTTTTCTGTTTGACTCATTTGATCCTAGCGGAACGAATGGTGTAAAACTACCAGCCGGCACTGATTATCATCAGCATTTGGTAATTCTCAATTTCAACTCCGATGCCCGAAAAGCCCTGTTTACAAATTTTTCCAGCAGAATTGGCGAGTACTTTAATGGCACCCGCGTTAACTTCGATGGAGTACTTACCTACAGGTATATTCCGTGGGGATTTGCCTCACTTAATTTTACCTACAACCGCATTCGACTTCCAGAGCCCTATAATGATTCAGACTTACTTTTAATCGGTCCGCGTTTTGACCTTACGTTGTCCCGAAGCTTATTCTTCACAACTTTTATCCAATACAATAATCAAATCAACAACTTAAATATAAATTCCAGGTTACAGTGGCGGTTTAAGCCCGTATCCGATATTTTCCTGGTATACACCGATAACTATGTTACGGAAACTTTTACAGACACAGATGGTCGTCTATTTGCTCAGGGACAACCACGGTTGCGTGGCATAGTGCTAAAAATCAGCTATTGGCTAAACCTTTAAATACTTTTTATGCTGATAATCAAATGGTTAGGTGCTAAAAATATAGATGTTTAAACATTTATTCGGTATTATTCGTTATAGTAGTATAAACCATAAATTTACAACCTATGAAAAAATTGTATTTCGCGATTGTTGCACTGTTGTTCAGTGGTAGTGCAATCGCTCAATCCACATGGAAAATTGATAATGTCCATTCGAAAATCGGTTTTAGCGTAACACACATGGTGGTAGCTGAAACGGAAGGCTCCTTTAAAGATTACACTGGTGTTGTGGTTTCAAAAACCACTGATTTCTCAGGTGCTGATGTTACCTTTACTGCAAAAATTGCCTCTATTTACACCGAGAATGAAAAGCGCGATGGTCATTTAAAATCGGCCGACTTTTTTGATGCAGAAAAATTTCCTGAAATTACCTTTAAAGGAAACCTGGTTAAAGAGGGAACCAAATACAAACTGAAAGGTGATTTCACCATGAAGGGTGTAACCAAGAAAGTGGAATTTGATGCCACTTATGGTGGAACAATCAATACTGGCCGCGGGGAAAAAGCAGGCTTCAAAGTATTAGGCACCATTAACCGTCAGGATTATGGCGTTTCCTGGGCCAATAAATTGGCCAGTGGCGAAATGGTTGTGAGTGATGATGTTTCCCTGAACATAAAGATTGAATTGGACAAGCAGCCTAATAGCTAACCTGCCATTATAGAATATCAACAGATAGTCCGTGATGGTAGCATCACGGACTATCTTTTTTTTATATGAAAATTGAAGACGAAATAAAACAGCAAAAATTTATCAGCACCCATCAAAAGGCTGTGATCAATTTAATCTTTACTTCGAACTGGCTGATTAACCAACAACAACATTATTTCAAGCCGTTCGGTATTACCGGGCAACAATTCAACGTGTTGCGAATTTTAAAAGGGCAATACCCCAATAGCATTTCAGCCAAGGAAATAAAGTCGCGCATGCTGGATAAAAATTCGGATATCTCTCGCTTATTGGATCGGTTGATCTCCAAAAATCTTATTGAAAAGAAATCCTGCCCGAAAGACAAACGGGCATCCGATGTATTCATTACTGAAAACGGACTCTCGATCTTAAAAGAAATTAGTCGCAAACAAAAAGACATTGACCAGGTGCTGGCCCTTACCGATTCGGAAACTGAACAATTAAGTAATTTGTTGGATAAAAGTAGAGGATAAAACGACCATTCATTGAGTAAAAAACCCTACTTTATTCTAATTACCCTTTTTGAGGTAAGCTTTTTCTTAGGGATTAATAGTCCGATATCCATTTTTTTAGCTTTAACTATGGGCCAAAGATCAAAACTATTTTGAAGATTAAGCCAATATTGAGGCGAGGTATCAAATGCACGCGCCAACTTTAATGCCATTTCCGGAGAAATGCCCGTTCTACCATTTACAATAGCTGAAAGATTAGGCCTTGTAATATGCAAGTGTTCAGCTGCCTTGGTAACAGACAACCCTAATGGTTCAAGGTATAGATCCTGCAAAATTTCACCGGGATGGGGAGGAGAATGTTGCAAAATTAATTCCATAAATGATTTTTTCAATGCGTGTCAATAAAATCTAAGTCGTAAACATCACCATTTTCAAACCTAAAAACCAGTCGGTAATTTCCTGTAACATCAAGAGACCAATACCCTTTCAAAGGAGGCTCTTTTAACTGATGAAGACGTGCACCAGGTAAATTAAAGTCGCTAACGGAGGTTGCGTTATGCAAAACAGTGATCATTTGTTTTAGTTTCTTCATTCGTTCCTGTGGCAATCTTTTGGAATTACCCCTTTCAAAGAGCTCCCTGAGCCCCTTATGAGAAAATTTTTTAATCAATTCATTGGGGTTACTTAAAAAGTTTAAAAAATGGTAAAAAGTGAGATAAATGTACTGTGTACCATTACACCATACAATAAAATCAATGAAAATATTTATGGCTCCTTCAAAAGTATACCTAAAGCCTTAAAGGCAAATTATTTAGATTGCTATCGTTGCATTTCAAGTTCCGCCTTTACAAAGGCCATCAACTCCCGGATATAGGCGGATGAAAAATCAAATCGTATACCGGCAGCTGCATAAACTTCCGGTATGGATTTCATATAGCCCAACTTGAGGGCATTCATATACCCCTGTAAACCTTTTTGTTTGTCTTGCTTATAATTTCTCCAAATAGCTACAGCACCCAATTGCGCCATGCCATATTCTATATAATAGAAGGGAACTTCATATAAATGCAATTGCTTTTGCCAGAGGTAGTCTTTCGCGGTTTCCTGTCCGGTCCAGTCTGTTATGGTGTCAGTAAACAGATTGGCAATGCGATTCCAGTTTTTCTTTCTCTCCTCTATGGAGTGAAGGGGGTTCTCGTATAACCAATGCTGAAACTTATCGATTGTTGCTACCCACGGTAACGTTTCAATAATGTCCTCCAGGTGTTCGCGTTTCGCACGCTTCAGATCTTCAGCATCAGGAAAGAAAATGTTCCATTCATCCATGGAAATAAGTTCCATCGACATAGAAGCGAGCTCCGCCACTTCCGAGGGTGTTGATTTAAAATCATTTAATTCCAGTTCACGCGTTAAAAAGTTATGCACCGCATGCCCACCTTCATGCATAATCGTCACCATGTCGCGAAGGGTTGATGTGGCATTCATGAAAATAAAGGGCACACCAATTTCAGCCAGGGGATAATTGTATCCACCCGGGGCTTTTCCCTTACGGGACTCGAGATCCAGATGCCCCATTTCTTTCATAATGGCCAGGCATTGCCCCAGGTAAGGATCGATTTTTTGAAAACACTCTATAGTTTTTTCAGTAAGATCATTTCCATCATTAAATGCCTTGAGCGGATCGCGTCCTTCCGGATCAACAGCCTTATCCCATGGTTTTAATGAGGCTACCCTAAGTAGTTCTTTTCGTTCCCGTGTCAGGTTATTCAACATCGGCACCACTTCAGACGCTACAGAATCATGAAAGTTGAAACAATCTTGTGGCGTATAATCAAAGCGACCCATGGCTTTGAACATGTAATCGCGAAAGTTTGCAAAGCCGGCATTTACAGCCACCTGATGACGCAAGCCGATTAGCTTAGTAAAAAGCTCGTCAAGTGTTTCTTTATCCTGTAATCTACGGTTTGTGATTTTGTGATAAACGCTTTCCCGCTCTCCTCTGTCGGTCGACATCAATTTAACTGAAGCTTGTTGCAGCGTAAGTTCCTTGCCATCAAGCTCCACCATCATTGCGCCTGAAAGTTGGTTGTACTTTTGTTGTTCCAGGCTAATTTCTGTGAATAAGGGGATATTCTCTTCACGAAATAATTCTATTTCCTTTTTGAGGTTTCGGATCATAATGTCATAACCTGTTTCTTTCTCCAATTCGGGAAGATATTCTGATTCTGCCACTTTGCGGTTAAGCTGATCAGAAACGGGTGCAATTTTGGGCTGAATGTTCTCTACAAAGTCCTGATAACTTTTGCTGTAGTCTTCATTCTCAGTAAAGCGGGTCATATTGATATAGCGCCAGGCAAAATCTTCCGCTATAATTGCCTCCAGTTCACTCCTATCTCTAAACCATTTACGCAAATCACCGGCTGATTGAATGGCGCGCTCCAACAGGCCATCGAACCAGGGTTTGAGCACCGACCAATCGGTGAGGTTAAAAGTATCAGACAAAAATTTGCGTTTTGGACGTTGAATTTTTACTTGCGTAGCCATGGATTTAGTCGAATTACCGATTCACTGTGTTGTGTCGCAAAAATAGAATGATTTAGGACAAAGGGAATCACAAGCGGTAGCAGATTAGTGTTAATTGTATTGTATTTTACCTCCAATTTAAGTCCAATTCGTATGCGCTCACTATATTACTTTATACTCTTTTTACACTTTTTCATCCGATGTAGTTCACCCACTTATAAGACAATCGGGTCAATTGAACGGCTGGATAATACGCTGGATAGCGTGATTTCCCAAAATGTAAAAATTGAAATTATTGCCGAAGGATTTCAATGGAGTGAAGGCCCGATCTGGGTTGAATCGGAAAATATGTTGTTGTTCTCGGATGTACCCAAAAACATTGTATACAAATGGACCGAATCAAAAGGATTGGAAAACTATCTCACGCCTTCTGGTTTTACCGGAGCGGAAACCGCAAGCAAAGAACCGGGTTCGAATGGCTTACTGCTAGATGGTAATGGAAAACTTGTTCTCTGTCAGCATGGCGACAGGCGTATGGCCTATATGAATGCGCCACTCTCCAATCCGAAAGCAGACTACAGTACACTGGCTGATCACTACGAAGGAAAAAAATTCAACAGTCCGAATGATGCTGCTTACCGGGGGGAAGATCTTTACTTTACCGATCCGCCTTATGGTCTACCCAATCAGGAAAAAGACGCTTCAAAGGAAATTCCATTTCAGGGAGTTTACAGGGTTGCTCCATCAGGCGAAGTTATCCTGATGATCGATTCGTTAACCCGCCCTAATGGTATTGCCTTTTTTCCTGACAATTCGACCTTTATCGTATCCAATTCCGATCCGGGAAAAGCTATTTGGTATCTGTACAGTATTGGAGAGAACGATTCCATTGTTCACTCTTCCATATTTTACGATGCTACTGAAAATGCAAAAACAGAACCCGGCTTACCGGATGGTCTAAAAATAGACATACACGGAAATGTTTTTGCCACCGGGCCAGGTGGTGTATGGATATTCAATCCTGATGGCAAGCTTCTGGGTAAACTAAACCTACCCATACCCTCCGCCAACTGCGCATTCTCCCCGGATTATCAGACTTTATACATAACAGCCGATATGTACTTGCTTCGGGTGAAGTTTCAAAACCAGCGCTAATCCAGTGAAACTTTCAATTGACATACTCGGGTGGGTCGGTTCCGTTATGGTGATTGCAGCCTACGGTCTTAACAGCTATCAAAAAATTAAATCCAACTCATTGATTTTTTTATTGCTCAATCTTTTCGGTGGAATTTTGCTGATCATTTATTCGGTGTACTACACAGCATACGCCAACACATTTATCAATGTCGTGTGGGTAATCATTGCTGTTCCCGCGATTATTAAATTAATTAGTAAAAAAGAAGGGCTGTAGATCACAACCCTTCTTTTTCGATGTATTTTGAATTTTAATTCGATGCCACCCAGGAATTATTCTTTCCATCCGCATCACCGTTGGTAGGTATGGTAAGCTGAACAGATTTTATTTTCTTCTTACCGGCATTCACCTTATGACTATAGATTTTTGAAGTCTTCCATACCACAGGGTTTACATCCTGTGCTGTTGTAGTGCCATCCTCAAATGTTATCGTTACACTAAAGGCAAGCGGCCTGCCTCCCTTATTCTCAATGGTAACACTATTATTCTTCACTTCATTAATACCTACATCCATATAGCCCCAATCGAAATACCATTTATTCCAGAACCAGTTTAAATCCTGGCCAGAAACCCGGTTAAAGGTAAACATGAAATCATATGGTGTTGGATGTTTGTGTTTCCATTCATTCATATACGCGTGCAGGCATTTCAAAAACAAATCCTTACCTAACAACTGGAATAATGAAATATAGGAATACGACCCAACCGTATACGAATTAAGTCCGCTACCCTCGGCTATGTGCGAAGGCACCATAATGGGCAGAACACGTTGTGAACCAAGGTAAGGTTGATCCCAGTTGCCAACAGGAAATAAGGGGTCAATAAAATATTCTGAGAAGCTGGCAAAACCCTCATCCATCCACGCATATTTCTTTTCATGATTGCCCATCATAAATGGAAAATACATGTGGCACATCTCGTGGAGCGTTAAGCCTAATTGAGCTTCCATATCGCTTACTTTCTTGCCCGTCCATTGTTCAATCATGGCCCCAGATGTTTCCTGATCGTTGGCCATACCTGGAAACTCCATACCCCCGCCTTCCAATCCATTGAAGATGGTGAAATGCTTAAATGGAAAAGGATAAACCGGAAATTTTGTGTGGAAAACTTTCAATGATTCCTGCATCGCCTCAAGCACTGCCCCAAACTCAGGATGTTTTGTAGGGTAAGCTATATTGATAAAATACTCACCCATGGCATCTTTATAGGAACAAGCATCCCAAACAAAATGGTCACTTAAGGCAAAGGCAAAATCGGGAAAATCTTTAACGGAATATTTCCACGTTAAATTTTTAGAAGAGGTTTTTTTGAAATCGGCTTCGGTTAAAATATTCACAGGTGAGTTACTGTTGCGGGCTTGGGCTAAACGTTCACGCGTGGCAGACGAATAGACTTCCTCAGGATTTAAAGGGGCAACTGAAGCCCATATCATAAAATTATCCGGAACGGTAACTTCAATTTCGTAATCGGAGTAGTCGTGGTAAAATTCTGTAGCCGCATCGTAAACAATACGATCCCACAAATCAATATCATCCAACACCGCCATTTCAGGATACCAGTACGCCACAAACATCGATGTACTATCAATAGCACCGCTGCGTTCAAAACCTTTTCCGGGAATAACGTAATTCCAATTAATTTTTAATTCTATAGAGCCCTTAGGCAGAAGGGGCTTTTTTAAGCGAACGGTATAATTTGTTACTCTATAATATACTTCATCCGGGTTATTGATGTCATAGGGCTCATTGTCAACCACAAGTTTTTCAATGATAACGCCTTTGTGATTGGCCTCCGGTGAATTTCCACCACTAAAAAAAACCTCCTTTTTTGACTCAGGTTTGTAGTAATCGTGGTAGGTATGAAAAGTAGGATTGCGAATGGTGTCGGGTGTATTGTTGAAATAGGTAATGGTTGCTTCACCCTTCAATAGTTTGGTGTGTGGATCAACTGTAGCTTTGATTTTATACACAGATCTATTTTGCCAGTAAGAAGGTGAAACGGAACCATCCATTTTCCGAGTGCCCTTTTCATACGCTTTTTGAAACTCAATAGGCATGTAAAGTCCCGAAGGCTTTGGTTGTGCAAATCCGACATAACCAATACCAACAAACAGCAGGAAGATAAATCGTGATTTCATTATTAAGTGATTAATTTAGCATGACAAGTATACGGACTTCTCCTGAAAAAGGTTGAAGTCATGAAATTTCCCTGATGATAGTACTGGACGAGACTATCTTATTTCTTAAGTCTCCTGTCTAAAGTCTGTTTATCCAAT
>CAZQXC010000012.1:0-37217 GCA_964597075.1 uncultured Roseivirgaceae bacterium
TGAACACTTAATAATTCATCCTTTTCATTTTTGAAAACAGCATCTCCATGTAGGTATCCCTCGCCCTGTTGTGTAACAACTTCAGAAATACGGGCTCTTCCGGTTTTAAAATTGTAGGTTATATCTTTCGTTTCATAAAGTTCCGATCCGTTTTTAAAAATCGGATAGCCAACCCTGCGGCCAAGGGAATCACGAGTACCATGGGCCGTTAGCGTACTGTTGGCATAGTCAATGGTAATTTCCTCAGCTTCCAACTCAATGGCACCATAAATAATTTTAGCAGCGCCATAAAGCCAAATCATTTGTCCATCCACACTGCTGTTTATTGAATCACGAGCTGAATATTGTATGGTTGTTTCAATGTCGCTTTTCTGTTGAATTATTGTATCGGCAAGGTTTTTGACTAATTCTTGAGCTTGTTGGGTTATGGGAGTTCTTATAGTGTCTTTTGGCACCAGATCTTGCGCCCATACATCACTTACTACACCCACCATGCATAAATTGAGAACCATGAAAGTAAAAGCGGCCGGACGCACAACAGGGGTAAAGATCGATTCTTTAAGTTTTGATGAAAAATTCGCAGTTTTGCGCAAAGGTATTGCAAATCGCCTGAACATTTTACGGACCGTGAGGAATATAGGATTAGTCTTGTTTTCGTTAGCAATAACCTTGCTAAACTTCGATTCTTCTGCTCAAAATAGCAGTCAAAATGGTTCCTCCAGGAAATTCACCGTATGTATTGATCCCGGCCATGGTGGCACACAACCTGGTACCTTTGGAAAGTTTACCAAGGAGAAGGATATAACATTAAAACTAGGCCTGAAACTAGGCGAGATTCTTGAAAAAAATATGCCGGATGTTAAGGTAGTTTATACCCGCAAAACCGACATTACCATTGGTTTAAAAGAACGGGCTAAAGTGGCTAATGATAATCATGCCGATTTATTCATTTCTATCCACGCCAATTCATTGCCTGAAAACATCTCTGATCAACGCAGGCAATCAATTTTCGGAACAGAAACCTATGTGTTAGGACTGCACAAATCGCAGGAAAGTCTTGAGGTTGCCATGCGTGAGAACTCCGTTATTTTGCTCGAAGAAAACTATGAAGAAAAGTACCAGGGCTTTGATCCCAACTCGCCTGAGTCCTATATATTGTTTAGCCTTACGCAATCGGCCAACCATGAATCCAGTATTTACTTTGCCGATCTCGTAGAGAAACAATTCGGCAGCAAAGCCGGTCGTAAAAGCCGGGGTGTTAAGCAGGCGGGCTTTCAGGTGTTATGGGAAACGGCTATGCCGGCCGTTTTGATAGAGATTGGATACCTTTCCAATACCAAGGAAGAGAAGGAATTAAGTAATGCACAAGTTCAGGAGTATATCGCTTCCGCTATATTCAGGGCCATTCGCGACTATAAAAACAAGGTAAAATCCCTAAATTAGACTTTTAATAATAGTAGTCTTAACTGTACCCATGACAATATCAAAAGAAGTACGTGTTGGCCTGTTCATGGTCGTGTCCCTGGTCTTGCTTTATCTCGGTTTCAATTTTTTGAAAGGAATTGATTTTTTTTCTTCCCGAAAAAAGTACTATGCGATCTATGAAAATGTAGATCAGCTTATGCCCTCGAATCAGGTTTTTCTCAGTGGTGTGTCAGTAGGGCGTGTCAGTAAAATACAGATTCAACAGGCAAAAAGAAGAGTTGTAGTAGAGCTGGAAATAGATTCCTATGTTGTGCTGGGCGATTCTTCTGAAGCTATTTTGAATGGTGATTTTTTGGGTACTAAATTTATTCAGCTTTCGGTAGGCCGGGTTACAGAGCCGTTAAAACCAAAGGATACTTTGAATTCGTCAGTCGCAAAAGGTATTACCGCTTTTTTGGAGGAAAGCGCAGCTCCTGTTGCCGATAACCTTCAATCAACCTTGCGTAAGCTGAATAACATTCTGGACAACCTTTCCAGAAATTCGCAAAAGATTGATAGCATTTTTGATGATTTTAAAGAAACCCCTGGTAAAGTAAACAGTACCATTGATAATGCGAATCGTACGATAACCAGCCTTTCAGATAGCATTAAATTTTTAACCACTAATGTTAATCGTACACTGCAGCACCTGGAGCCAACCTTGCAAAATTTTAAAACGATTTCCGATTCGTTAAAATCAGTTGAAGTCAATGAAACGCTAACGAAGATCAAACAAACATTAGCCAAGTTAAATGAAACGCTTGGTCAATTCAGTAAGGGTGATAACACCGTGAGCAAGTTGATGACGGAAGATTCCTTGTATGTTAATCTTAATAAAATGTTACTCTCCATTGATTCACTGGCCAAGCATTTCAACAACAATCCCAAGCATTTCATGGCCCCGTTAGGCAAGAGCCAAAAGAAGATTCAACGGGATTTGGACAAGCAACGCAAGGAAGATTAATTCATCTAATACCCGTATTATGCCCGAGAAGGATCTGGAATTTAATAAAAATGAAGATCGGTATAAGCAACTCGTCCAACAGCTGTATACAAAGGAGAGTAAAACCAGACTTGGGGGTGGGCAAAAGAAAATTGATGAGCAACACCAGAAAGGAAAGCTTACTGCACGCGAGCGCATACAATACTTAACGGATAAAGGTTCTGAATTTCTTGAAATCGGTTTATTCACAGGTGAGGGCATGTATCTTGATTATGGCGGCTGTCCTTCTGCCGGTGTGGTTACAGGCATCGGTTATATTCATGGTCGACAATGTGTACTTGTTGCCAATGATGCCACGGTAAAAGCCGGTGCGTGGTTTCCGATTACCGCAAAAAAGAATTTACGTATTCAGGAAATCGCCATGGAGAACAGATTACCTGTAGTTTATCTGGTAGATAGTGCTGGTGTTTTCCTTCCCATGCAGGATGAAATATTCCCGGATAAGGAACATTTTGGAAGGCAATTCAGAAATAATGCAAAGATGTCTTCCATGGGTATTGTGCAGATTGCAGCGATCATGGGGAGTTGTGTTGCTGGTGGTGCCTATTTACCCATCATGGCTGATGAAGCAATGATTGTTGATAAAACTGGATCAATTTTTCTGGCCGGTTCGTACCTGGTTAAAGCCGCCATTGGTGAGGATATCGACAATGAAGCCTTAGGAGGGGCTACTACGCATTGTGAAATATCAGGTGTAACCGATAACAAGTTTCCTAACGATCAGGCGTGTCTGGATTACATTCGGTCATTGTTTAATAAATTTGGACACTTCGAGAAAGCCGGATTTGACCGGATTAATTCACACCCTCCAAAAGAGGAGCCCTCTGAAATTTATGGGTTATTCCCTTCGGATCGGGTAAAGCCATACGATATGTTGGATGTCATCAACCGATTGGTTGATAATTCTGAATTTGATGAGTATAAGGCGTTGTATGGAAAGACCATTGTTTGTGGAACTGCACGTATTGATGGTTGGGCTGTAGGAATCATTGCCAACCAACGCAAAGTAGTAAAAACCAAAAAAGGCGAAATGCAAATGGGCGGAGTGATTTACTCCGATTCGGCCGATAAAGCGGCACGGTTCATTATGAATTGTAATCAACGCAAAATTCCCTTATTGTTTATACAGGATGTTAGTGGTTTTATGGTAGGCAGCAAAGCTGAGCAAGGCGGCATAATTAAAGATGGCGCTAAAATGGTTAATGCCATGGCCAATTCTACCGTTCCGAAGTTCACCATCATTATTGGTAATTCATATGGTGCGGGTAATTACGCCATGTGTGGCAAGGCTTACGATCCCCGATTGATTTTTGCATGGCCCTCTGCCCAAATAGCGGTGATGAGTGGAGTGTCTGCAGCTAAAACATTACTTCAAATTCGTGTCAACACGTTGAAATCACAAGGCAAGGAAATTACCAAAGAGGAAGAACATTCATTGCTCAATGAAATTACCGATCGGTACAACGATCAATTAAGTCCATATTATGCAGCAGCACGTTTATGGGTTGATGGTGTTATTGATCCATTGGAAACCCGCAAGGTTGTCTCTATGGGTATTGAAGCAGCCAATCATGCCCCGGTAGAGCGTTTTAATGTAGGTGTTATTCAAACATGATGGATGAGAAGGAATTAAAAGCGCTCGTTTCGTTGCTGGATGATGAGGATGATCAGGTTGTTTCTCACGTAACGGATAAGATACGTTCTCTCGGTAAAGAAATTATTCCTTACCTCGAGCATGAGTGGGAGAATAATTTTAATCCCCAGGTTCAACAAAAAATTGAAGGACTAATCCATGATCTGCAATATGAATTACTGAAACATCGGATTAAAGAATGGTTTGCCAGTGATGATCAGGATTTACTTACTGGCTTGTGGCTTATTGCTACGTATCAATACCCGGACCTGGAACTGGAAAAATTAAAACAAGATCTTGAACAGATTTACTATGAAGCCTGGCTTGAATTTAAGCCTGATTTATACCCATTTGACCAGGTAAAAGTTATGAACGGTGTTTTGTTCAATAAACTTAAGTTTACTGCCAACACAAAAAATTTCCATTCACCAGGTAATTCCATGATTAATGTGGTGTTGGAAACGCGCAGGGGAAATCCAATTTCGCTCTGTGTGATTTACCTGATGGTGGCACAAAAACTAAAATTACCGGTGCACGGAGTAAATCTTCCAAACTTGTTTGTACTGATGTACCAAGATGGAGTCAATTCGTTTTACATCAATGCCTTTAACAAGGGATTGATATTTTCAAGGAAGGATATAGAAAATTATATTCATGAATTACGCCTTACTCCACAGTCTTCCTTTTTTGATCCATGTTCTAACCTGGAAATTATTCGCAGAGTTTTTAGAAACCTCATTATGTCATTTGATAAAATGGGAGAGCACGAAAAAGCTGAAGAAGTAAAGGAGTTGCTACTCATCATTGCTGATGGTGCAGACCTGGGTGTTTAGTTTTTTCTGATATTGCAGCCAACGGGCCGTGTTTCAACGACCTGTAGTTTTTGCCCCGCTAACATTTGATCTATAGCATTTTTCAGATAGGCATTTATTACATCTTCGGCAGACTGGGGGTTGTCGTCAATAGCGCCATGGTAGAACACTGTAAATTTTGCTGCATTGTTCTTTAAAAGAAATACTTCCGGACTCTTTCGCGCATTGAATTGATTTAGAACGACTTGGTCTTTATCAGCCAGGTAGGGTAAGTAAATTTTATATTGAAAGGCATGATTTTTCATAGCATCATCTGTTTCCTCAGCATCGATGAGAGAATTGATTAGGATTACAGGAACTTTTGCTCCATAGGTAATTGATAATTTCTGGATGCGATCGGCATAATAACGATCAAAGGGGCAGGCATTGCTTGTAAAAATGATTAATACACCAGCTGAGGCACTGTAATTGGAGAGCGAAACCTTTTTATTGTCAGTAACATTGCTCAACGTAAAATTCTCAATAGTCTGCGCTTGTGCTACAAGCCCAGAAAGAAGCAGGATTAAACTCAGTAATTTCATAATGTTATTGGCTATAGACAATCGCAAAACCTTTGAACAATCGGTAATGCAAAGGAATTGTTGTCTCCAGATTATCGACAATAATCCGGCCAACAAAATTGCCTTTTTCTTCCAGAATAAAGGGCTCCACCAATAAGTTTTTCGCAAAAATCAAATCCTTTTTGCCATACACCTTCAGCATAGCCTCTTTGGCACACCAATACACACATAGTTTGGTGACATCCGCTGCTGCATTGGTTAATTCAGTATCATGAAGCATTCGTGGCGCAATGCTCAGCAGTTTGTCTCTGCTGTGTTCCAGATCAATGCCAACGTTTTTTTCCTTATCTAAAATGGCCGTTACATAGGGGAAAGAATGACTGAGCGAAACGTGGTAGTTTGAATTTTTTAAAAAAGGTTTTCCGTGTTCATTCTTCGTTAAACCTTTATAGTCTACTCCCCATTCCTGCAATAGTTTTTTGATTAATGCCCGAACAGCCAGGTATTCTAATCGTTTTTCCGGATGCTTGATTTCCTGCGGGGGGAGGGGTATACCCCATTGTCGGAGAAG
Organism: uncultured Roseivirgaceae bacterium; assembly: GCA_964597075.1. Classification (GTDB taxonomy): domain Bacteria; phylum Bacteroidota; class Bacteroidia; order Cytophagales; family Cyclobacteriaceae; genus UBA2336. The sequence continues at coordinate 6,044 of CAZQXC010000012.1, forward strand.
TTCTTCGGGTTCTTCAATTTTCCACAACCCCCAGGAGCGTTTTGCAGAAACTTCTATATTAATCGGGGGCATTGAGTTGTATATTATCCAGCAATTTTACTACAAACTTGATTAACTTTAAGATCTTTGTATGAGTTATCTATACGATGAGCAAGATTTACGTAAATAGATTACACAACATCACTGGTCACCGTGATTCCATCTACACACTCCAACAGGCCGATAAGCACAACCTTTTCTTTAGCGGTTCAGGTGATGGTATGGTGGTGTTATGGAACCTTGAAAATCCTCATGAGGGTGAATTAATCGCAAAACTACCCCATTCTATTTATGCATTGCATGTTGAACCTTCCGGCCTTTTAGTAGTCGGCCATAATTATGATGGTATTCATCTAATCGACTGGAAGAATAAAAGTACTGGCGGATCGTTAAAGATGACAAACTCTGCCATTTTCGATATCCAATCTGTGGGTCAGCAATTGTTTGTCGTTGATGGAGGAGGAGCATTAACGAAAATTGATGTGCTCAGCTTAACCATTTTGAACAGCACAAAACCAATTGAAAAAAGCGCTCGTGCAATAGCGATTAATCGATTAAGGGGGGAGATTGCTGTTGGTTATAGTGATTGCTATATACGGATATTTGACATCGAAACTCTGGCCATGAAGTATGAGTGGGCAGCGCATGGTAATTCAGTATTTACAGTTCGATACACGCCTGATACCAACTTTTTAATGAGCGGTTCGCGGGACGCACGACTAAAATTATGGGATGTACAGGCAGGATATACCCCGGCCACGGAGGTGGTGGCCCATATGTATGCAATAAATCACATCGAATTTAGCCCTGATTCCAAACATTTCGTAACTTGTAGCATGGATAAGTCCATAAAGGTGTGGGACTTACGTGAGCTGAGGTTGTTGAAGGTGATAGATAAGGGTCGGTATGCCGGCCATGGAACCTCGGTAAACAAACTTTTATGGACGCATCATTACGGACAATTGGTGAGTGCCAGCGATGACCGAACCATTTCCGTGTGGGATATAGATTTTAAGGAGAGCCTAGATACCTGATTTTTTATCGGCTCCTATTTTTTAAACTTAACCAGTAGTACAATGAAAATTACACCGCTTGAAATCCGGCAGAAATCCTTCGAGAAACATTTTCGTGGGTATGATAAAGATGAAGTGAATGCCTTCCTGCTAACGTTATCTTCCGAATGGGAGCGCTTGGTTGACGAAGGAAAGGAGTTACGAATTAAACTAGAGGCTGCAGAAAGGGAAGTGACAAAACTGCGCGAAGTGGAGAGTTCACTTTATAAAACACTCAAGACAGCCGAAGACACCGGAGCCCACCTTATTGAACAGGCTCGTCAGGCAGCCGATCTCCATTTGCGTGAATCGCAATTGAAGGCTGATGCTATGATGAATGAGGCTAAAATGATGGCCAGCAATACTATTGAAGAGGCTGAGCAACGCGCCAAGCACGTGTTGTCAGAAATGGAGGAAAGACTTCGTGGGATGGTTGAAAATTACAAGAAGCTCGAATCTACACGCGATGACTTATTACAGGAGCTTAAGCGAATTTCGCAGGATAGTATTGAGCGTGTTGAACGTATGCAAAACAATCATAAGGGTTTTGATGCCGATAAGCATTTATCACAAGCCCGAATGGAAATTAAAAAGGCTGTGTTTCCCAATGCTGATTATCAACTAGCTTATAAAAAGCCAGAAGAACTCAAACGAATGGCTCTTTCCGAACCTGTTGCGTCTGAAGCTAAACCTGAACCCGCCTTATTAGTAGAGCAGGAAACCGTAATGGTTGAAACACATTCACGAAAAGTAACTTCTTTTTTTGACGAGATTGGATGACCGGTCGTGTTGCGCTTGAAGGTCTTGAATTTCATGCCTTTCATGGGGTGTATCCACACGAGCGTGAATCCGGAAATTGGTTTGAGGTAGATATTGCCGTTGAAACTGATTTCACTGCTGCCGCCTTTCAGGATGATTTATCAGGGACGGTAAACTACGAGTCACTTTTTCGAATCATAAAAGACGAAATGGAGAAACCCTCCAAGCTTCTTGAAACCGTAGCTGGGAAAATAGTGGATGATATTCTGCGTGAACTACCTGTTGTGTTGTCGGTGGAATTGAAAATTTCTAAAATTAATCCTCCAATAGGAGGTAAGTGTAAACGCGCCACCGTTGAGATATCCAAAAAGCGTTAAAAAATTTATGATCAGATTTTTATTTGTATTGACACTTGCTAGTTTTTCTTTACAGGCGCAGGATAAGCTTGCCTTTACACTATACACCAAAGAAGGAAAATCCGCGGAGTATCAAAAAATGGTCAACGAACTCAGCAAAGCGGATGTTGTGTTGTTTGGAGAATTGCATGATAACTCCATTGGCCATTGGCTCCAGCTCCAGGTAACGAAGGATCTTTATAAAATCAATCCACAATTAGCCCTGGGATTTGAAATGTTTGAAGCCGATGATCAACTGGTATTACACGAATACCTGAACGGTACGATAGAAGAACGTCACCTGCTTCAGGAGGCCAAAGTTTGGGATAACTTTAAAAATGATTACAAGCCGTTGATTGAATTTGCAAAGGCGAACAAGCTAAAGGCCATTGCCACCAATGTACCCAGGCGCTATGCTAATCTTGTTTCGCGAAAAGGTATTGATGCGTTGGCATCGGTCCAGGATGGAGGAAAGCAGTTCATTGCACCGTTACCTATTGAAATTGATTTGGAATTACCAGGCTATAAGAACATGATCAGTTCAATGGGAAGTCACGGTACTCCAGGAAGTGCGGAGAACATTGCCCGTGCCCAGGCGGTTAAAGATGCTACTATGGCACACTTTATAATTCAAAATTTATCCACAGGGATTTTTATCCATTACCATGGAGCTTATCATTCTCAAAACTTTGAAGGCATTTACTGGTATTTGAAAAAGGCAAACCCCAACCTGAAGATCGTTACAATTCACTCCGTTGAGCAAGAGGAGATCGATAAGCTTTCCGTTGACAATAAGAATACAGCGGATTTTATCATCTGCATTCCTTCGGATATGACCAAGACGTATTGATTTAAATTACTCTTGGGTTGCCTTTCGGCCTTTTTCGAGCGCATCCATCATGGCATCTTTCACGGCCTGCACCTCTTTCAACTCCAACTCCAGATACTTTACTAACTCACCTTCTTTATAGTCTTCAGGCTTGAACTCCCGCATCCAACTCATCATACCCTTGCTGGCCGAATCAATCAGTAAAATGGTTTGTTCTATCTCCTGACTCTTTTCTTCCACAAGATCTGGAGAATTCTCAATCTTTTCAGTAAGTTGTTTTTTTAGTCTGTAGAGTTCATCCATGTTGGGCATAACCTCATCATGGATATCCATGACCTGGTTGTAGAGAACCTTGTCAGCATCTTCTTCCGTTTTTTTTTGGCCGCATGAGGTGGCCAGTATAATGAGGGGCGTTAATAGGATGATTAGCTTTTTCATGGTCGTAATCGGTGGTTTTGACCAAAGATACACCCACTTTCAATGCACATCAACCAACCTAACGATTATTAGGGTTTGAAAAGTTTTTCTAAAAATTTTGTTGGTATTGGAAATTCATCTTTATTTAGGGCATTGAACAAGGAAATGAAAAGCTTCAACGCATATTTTTGGTTTTACCACTACTATTTTAAAGCCCTTCCGGGATTTGAACGAGTAACGGTATATTGTTGAACTGAACGATAACAGAGAACTCAGAAAAGTCCCGGTGAACAGCCGGGACTTTTTTTATTACCTCACCCCTCCTAACCTCCCCACTCCAAAGAGGAGCGGGGAGGAGGGAAGAGAAAGATTTGTTAATGTTTGAAATGAGAACGAAGTCAAAGAAATTAAAAGTAGCGATTCAGGGGTTAGCCGCCAGCTTTCATGAAGTGGCCGCGCAATCGTATTTCGATCAGTCGATAGAAGTGGTGGAGTGCCTTACCTTTCATCAACTTTGTGAGACGCTGGCCAAAGGCAAAGCTGATTTTGCCGTGATGGCCATTGAGAACTCCATTGCCGGCAGCATTTTGCCTAACTACTTTCTACTGCAACAGTATCATTTCAATATTATCGGTGAGTTGTACTTACCGATTCACCTGCACTTGCTGGTCTTGCCGGGTGTAAAACTTAGGGATATTCAAAGCATCGAATCTCACCCTATGGCGTTGCGTCAGTGTACCGAGTTCCTGCATGCACTAAATGGTATTGAAATCCGCGAAAGCGATGATACGGCCTTATCAGCAAAACGGGTTAAGGAATTGAAGCTGAAGAATACCGGGGCCATTGCCAATGAATTGGCAGCAAAGAAATACGGCTTACAAATTCTTGAAAAGCGAATCGAAACGCACAAAAAGAATTTTACCCGCTTCCTGGTGCTGAGCCGCAAGTCTGGTGATACTAAACAAGCGAATAAGGCCTCTCTAAGTTTTGAGGTAGCCAATGAGGTAGGCAGCCTGGCCGATACGCTGATGACCTTGAAGGTGAATAATATCAATCTCACCAAAATTCAATCCATTCCGGTAATCGGAAAGCCAAATGAATACAGCATTCATGTTGACGTAGAATGGAAACGAAAGAAAAATTACGATGATGCGATGAAACTTGTTTTACGACAGGTAAAAAATTTGAATGTATTGGGCGAATATAAAAAGGCAAAAATTGAATACAACTAATTATGATAACCACAGCAGATAGAATCAAGACTATAGAGGAATACTACTTCAGTAAAAAACTGGCGGAAGTGCGAGCACTGGACACGCCTGATTTTCCCGTGATTAATCTGGGTATTGGCAGTCCAGACCTGGCACCTTCACAAAATACGATTGATGCATTAATCACTTCTTCCCAACACCCTGCCAATCATGGCTACCAGAGTTACAAGGGAATCCCCGATCTGCGAAAAGCCATTGCCGGGTTTTATAATCGGATTTATGATGTTGAGCTTAATCCGGAAACCATGATCCTTCCTCTTATGGGTTCGAAAGAAGGCATACTGCATATCAGTATGGCATTTTTAAACGAAGAGGATGAAGTACTTGTTCCTGACCCTGGTTATCCAACGTATGCGTCCGTGACAAACCTGGTGGGTGCGAAGATAAGGACCTATGCATTAAAGGAGGATCTTAACTGGGGGATAGATCTGGATGAGCTTGGCAAGCAGGATCTTTCTAAGGTTAAAATCATGTGGGTTAATTTTCCACACATGCCTACGGGAAGGATTGCTTCACGTGGCGAACTTAAAAAACTGGTGGCCTTGGCACATCGACATAATTTTTTAATCGTGAATGATAATCCGTACAGTTTAATACTGAATGATCATCCGCTGAGTCTGCTTTCCATTGAAGGCGCAGAAGATGTAGCGCTTGAACTGAACTCGTTGAGCAAGTCGCATAACATGGCTGGCTGGCGTTTGGGTTGGGTTGCCGGAAAAAAGGAATATATCGATGCGGTGTTGCGTGTACGCAGTAATATGGATTCCGGCATGTTCTTGAGTTTACAGCACGCTGCCATCGAAGCTTTGAAGCATGATAAGCAATGGTTTACAGAATTAAACAAAGTATACACTGATAGAAAAAAGTCGGCACATGCAATTCTGAACACATTGGACTGTTCGTTTTCACCCCATCAATCGGGCTTGTTTGTGTGGGCTAAGGTTCCGGATAGTGTGGCGGATGTAAATACGTTTATTGATAGGATCTTATACGAAGCGAAAGTATTCATCACCCCCGGTTTTGTATTTGGCGATTCCGGCAAGCGGTATATCCGGTTGTCGCTCTGCTCAAGCCTGGATAAGTTAAGCGAAGCACACCAACGTATTTCAAAGTGGAAGGCATCCATTGAAACTAATTCTAAATCACTCGCAGCATGAGAGTAACAATAGTTGGGTTGGGATTGATAGGAGGGTCAATGGCGATTGATCTGCGTAAAACTGGTTTTGCCACCGAATTAGTTGGTGTTGATTTGAATCCACACCATGCACAACGTGCACTGGAACGAGGTTTGGTTGATAAGCTTGAACCGGAAGATGTGGCCTTTGCGACATCTGATTTGATCATTCTTACCATACCCGTGAATGCTCTTGCTGCACTATTACCAGCCGTTTTAGATAGTGTAAAAAGCTCAGCGGTGGTTATGGATGTCGGCTCAACCAAAGCACAAATTTGTAAATCGATTGTACATCACAACAAGCGTTCTCAGTTTGTAGCAGCACACCCGATTGCCGGTACAGAGAACTCAGGACCCGATGCTGCTTTTTCAGGATTGTTCAGAAAAAAGGCCACAATAATTTGCGATCGTGAAAAATCATCGGATCACGCACTTGACGTGGTCCACCGTGTTTTTGCTGTCTTGGAGATGAGTGTAATCTATATGCAACCCGAAGAACATGATAAGCATGTAGCCTACGTGTCCCATTTATCGCACGTAAGTTCCTTTTTACTGGGACAAACTGTGCTGGATATTGAAAAGGATGAGAAGAATATTTTCACCCTTGCCGGCAGCGGCTTTGCCTCAACGGTGCGTTTGGCAAAGAGTTCACCCGGTATGTGGGCACCCATCTTTGAGCAGAATATGGAGTACCTCAGTCAGGCCCTGCAAGAATACATCATCCACTTACAGCGGTTTCAATATCATTTAATGAAGAAGGATACGAAGGAACTTAACCGCATTATGACAGAAGCCAATGAAATCAGAAGAATACTGGATGGATTTGAAAATCCACCAACAGCGATAAGTTCAAATAACCAGAAGGGGACAAATCACCAAACAACTTTAACACCAAACATTATTTAGGAGCTATGAAAAAGGAATTACAACTGGAGCCGATGAACACCTGGTCACCAACCCATAATCGCCCGTTAATTATTAGCGGGCCCTGTAGTGCTGAAACTGAACAGCAGGTTATTACAACAGCTAAGCAGTTGGCGGCCACAGGGGCTGTGCATGTACTACGTGCTGGCATCTGGAAACCTCGTACACGACCCGGGCAGTTTGAAGGCATGGGCCTTGAGGGATTAAACTGGCTTATACAAGCGAAGAAGGAAACAAGTTTACCCGTTGCAACAGAAGTGGCGAATGCTGCTCATGTGGAAGCCTGTTTAAAGCTGGGAGTTGATTTTTTATGGGTAGGGGCACGGTCAACCGTGAATCCATTTTCGGTTCAGGAAATAGCCGATGCCTTAAAAGGCGTTGATGTTCCTGTATTGGTTAAGAACCCTGTTAACCCTGATCTGGAATTATGGATTGGCGCCCTTGAGCGTTTGAACAAAGCGGGCATTACCAAGCTGGCTGCTATTCATCGCGGTTTTTCTTCTTTTGAAAAGGGGCCTTTCCGGAATGCTCCCATGTGGGATCTGGCCATTGAACTTAAAACACGAATTCCGGAATTGGATATTCTTTGCGACCCCAGTCATATTTGCGGTACGCGTGAATTGATTCCTTTCATTGCTCAAAAGGCGCTCGATCTGGACATGGCAGGACTGATGATTGAAAGCCACATTAATCCTGATGCGGCCTGGAGCGATGCAAAACAACAGGTGACTCCGGCAGTGCTTGCTAAAATTGTAAAAGGATTGGTTGTGCGAACACCATCACCCGATGATACGAATGTAAAGGATTCATTAAGTGTTTTCCGCGAACAGATCGATCAGTTGGATGATGAGATTATGCAGAAGTTTGCGGCCCGTATGAAAATCTCAGAAAAGATTGGGCAGTTCAAAAAGGAAAACCAGGTGACTATTCTTCAGGTAAACCGCTGGGAAGAAATTATTCACACGCGCGTAGCGCTTGGCTTGGCCATGGGCTTAAGCGAAGAGTTTTCTCGCGAAATGCTGAAGCTTGTTCATCAGGAATCTATTCAGGTACAAACGAAAATTATGAACCGTGCGGATGTAAAGGTTTAAAATGCTATTTTGGGCATTAAAATCGTTTGCATGATGAGATCTATTTTTTATAGTGTTCTGTTTGTTGGTCTGTTTCTTAATCTTTCTGCGGAAGCGCAGGATGTTGATAAGAACTATTTACTGGGAAAATTCAATCCCAATCAGGATAGCCGGTTTGTAGTGTTGGATGACCTGCACACAGCTGGTTCGGCCCGCGGAGCGTATTTGAGGAAGGAAACGTATGAAGCATTTGTACGAATGGCTGATGCAGCGAAGGAAGATGGCGTGCAGCTGATCATTATATCCGCTACGCGAAATTATTTTCAACAAAAAGCAATTTGGGAGCGCAAGTGGATGGCCGAGGCTTCTATTAAAGGCGAAGCCGATCGTGCTAAAAAGATTTTGTTATTCTCATCCATGCCGGGCACATCACGCCATCATTGGGGCACTGACATGGACCTGAACAATCTCAACAACGAATACTTTGATTCCGGTGAGGGTTTAAAAATTTATGAATGGCTTAAGGCCCATGCGCATGAATATGGATTTTGTCAGCCGTATACCTCAAAAGAAGGTGGACGCACCGGGTACGAAGAAGAGAAATGGCATTGGTCGTACACACTACTTTCCATTCCGTTTTTGGAGACCTATAAAAACACCATCAAGTTAACCGACATTAAGGATTTTCTAGGAAGCGATACTGCAGCAAAACTTGATGTGATTGTTAACTATGTTGATGGCGTGGCGTGTAAGTAAAGTCTATTGCGTAGGCTTATGCAAATGAAGTGTTTGCGTGGGAAATGCAAATTCAATTCCCTGTTTTTCAAAAGCTTCATAAATCTGGTAATTAATTTCCTGAAGGATATCCATATATTGAATGTAGTCTGCGCTTTCCACAAAGAACACAATTTCAAAATTTAAACTGAAGTCACCATAGGTGGCAAAGTGTACACGATCGGGTGTGGTTAGTTTTTCCTTCTCCACAATGTCTTTTATGATTTTTGGTATGGCCTTGAGTTTTTCAAGAGGAGTTCCGTAAACCACACCAATATTAAATATGGCACGTCTTTTTTCCAGTCTTCGGAAGTTGTGAACCCGGGAGTTGGTCAGGTTGCTGTTGGCAATCACAATCTGTTCGCCCGAAATACTTTTAATGCGGGTTGTTTTAATACCAATAAATTCAACCGTTCCACGCTTATCATCAACCACTATAAAATCGCCAACCTCAAAAGGCCGGTCAAAGAAAATTACAAAGTAATTGAACAGATCGCCCAGAATATTCTGAGCGGCCAGCGCAATGGCAATACCACCAATACCCAACCCTGTAATAATGGCGGTTACATCATAGCCCAGGTTATCAAAAAGGAAAACAGCTCCCAATGCCCAAACGGCAATATTAATCACCACCATAATGCCGGTAATCTGCTTCAGCTTGGCTTCACCGTTGTCCTGCTTCAACACATAGGTTTCAAGCGCTTTACGGATAACGGAAAGTATAATCCTGATAAGAAAGTAGATAATCACCACCGAGGTGGCCACCGTTACCAGGCGTGAAACACGGTCGGAAAGATTGAGGTAATGAATACCCCAGTATATAATGACATAATTAAGAATGGGTAGTCCAAACCGTTCAATGCCCGCTACAATGTAATCGTCAATTTTATTATCAGTCTTTTCCGAAAAAGCCTTGAGTCGGTTGAGCAGGTTGTTACGGAAAAGTCGTAACAGCAATATACCACCCACTATAATAGCGGTGGCAATGGCATAATCCTGTACGGTGTTGTTGAAATATGTTTTTTGGAGAACTTCTTCCATCGTTTTGCGTTGTTATAATTTTTGAACAAAGGTAAGCACTACCGACTTTTTATGGATGTTAGCCTGATAAAAACTAAAAGATCACTTATACATCAGTAATAACGTCAAAGCCCTTGAAGCTACCCACCACAGCAAGGCCTGTAATTTTTTTTGCAATGCCCTTTTGCTTTATCTTTCCGGCAATCTGGTTCAAGGTCGAGCCGCTGCCCACCGCATCATCAATCAACAATAGGTGTTTATACTTTACAGTTTCGTTTACAGCAAAGGTGTGTTCAGCATTATTGATTCGTTCTTCAATTTTGCTTAATGATTTTTGAGGTACTGGTATAATGCCTGATATTTTTTGAATCTTTATTTTCGGCAGGTTTATTTTCAGATGCGTTTCCATGTATTTCATAATCTGAACCTCCCGCCTGATGGTGGGCGGTACATAGCCTGCAGCATCAAACAAATTTGTCTTTACCAAGGCATTAACTTTAGGTTTGATTTCGGAAAGTAGAATTTTCATCAGGAATTTGTTTTGCCCTTGCTTGGCGTAGTGTAGCAGCGTGCCCAACCGGGTTTTGCCGAATCGCTCAAGGGCGTAAAAATCCAGGTAATAAATCTCATCAAGATTTATTTTGGAATACCCTTTGGTGTTGGTGAGTTTTTCTTTTCCATCGATAAAGCCTCTGACATTGAAATATGAATCGTATTTGTTTTTTGTTTTCACATATTCTTCCAGTGTTTTGGCTAAAGGCAGATTGCGACTTTTACACCAAAGGCTGAAGGCTTCCGTTCCTTCCAGCATTTTTCCAATTTCTGTAATGATCAGAAAATTTTCCGATAAGTATTTTTCGGTTTTGCTGGTAATGTCGACATGTTCTTCAGCAACGGAGATTTTTCCAGGGTGAAGCCGATAGATGGTTTTTGGTGTTTTACCAAATTTTACCACAGTCTCTGCATCAAGCAGTTGATTCAGGGCTATATGGATGGCTTGTTTGGATACCTGCAACAGGTCTACAAGTTCTTTTACACTCAAGTCGCCCGATTCTCTCAGTGCACCAAGTATTTGGTCTTTAATCTTCATTTTTTTGACTATTGACTATCAATAGTCAAAAGTAATTAATTTTAGCAAAACCTGCTCTTTTTGCTGGTTCTAGTTGAGCATGGGCAGGATAGTACTTATAAGACTTGGTTTTCGGAAAATTGAGCCATTTCGAGGGCAAGTTTCGTAACCAAACGATGGATTCACAGTAAGCGCAGAAATTTAGTATAGATAAAGCAGCATCCCCAGTTAGTTTTCAATTTACTGGATGGAGATTGTATGACTTCTGCTTAGAAGGTTTACCCAATAATTAATACCATCGTATCATGATTCTCCGTTAATTTTTCGAAATTTCATTTCCTTAATCCTTACACCTTATGAAAAACCTTCCTTGGAAAAAGATCGCCATTGTTGTGGGCGGTTTGGGTCTATTTGGCGTGGCATTATTTTATGGTATCACGAGTAAAGGCACACGCGAGCCCAAGGGTTTTCTGAACCCAGCCTTTGCTGAGTATATTTCATCGTATACCTCAGGTGTAGTCAGTTCGGTTTCCACCATACGCATTGTATTGGTGAACGAAGCGGTAGAGGATGCTGTGGTAGGGGAAGAAGCTAACGTAAAACTATTTACGTTTAGTCCTTCTGTAAAGGGAAAAACAATATGGATCGATAAGAACACAGTGGAATTCAGACCAGAAGGTCGGCTGGTTTCAGGTCAGCGTTACGAGGTAAACTTTAACCTGTCGCGGTTAGCCGATGTGCCTTCCTCCTTGTCGAATTTCGTTTACTCGTTTCAGGTAATTCCGCAGAACTATGAAATCTCTATTGAGAATGTAAAACCTTATCTGAAAACAGAACTTACCCGGCAAAAAATTGAAGGAGTTTTGTACACTACCGATTTTGCAGAAGGCACAACCGTTGAAAAAATGCTGGCAGCGCAGCAGGATGGAAAAGCGCTACCGGTGAACTGGAGTCATGCTGGAGAAGGTAAGCAGCACACCTTTGTTATTGAAGATGTGGCGCGTAAGGAAGATGCGAGTAAAGTAATCCTTACGATTAACGGAGAGGGCATAGGCATAAGCCAATCCACAAGCCAGGAAATTGAAATACCTGCCCTAAGCGATTTTAAGGTAATGAATGTTCGGGTGGACCAAGGATCCACCCAACATGTGGTTGTTCAGTTTTCCGATCCACTCAGTGAAAAACAAAACCTGGATGGCCTGATACGCATTAGTGAACTTTCGAATCTTGATTATGAAGTGCGTGACAATGAGGTTCTGGTATATCCTTCTGTTCGGCAAACCGGAAGTAAAACCATGACCATTGAAGCGGGTATTCGAAATATTTTGAATTATCGGATGAAGGAGGGGGCCTCGTTTGAGGTTCAATTTGAAGAACTCAAACCAGCTGTCCGGTTTACAGGCAAGGGTAGTATACTACCTAGTTCAGATGGATTGATCCTACCCTTTGAAGCTGTTAACCTGAAAATGGTTGAAGTGCAAATCGTAAGAATCTTTGAAAGCAACATTATTCAGTTTTTACAGGTAAATAATTATGATGGTAATTCCGAATTGCGGAGAGTAGGAAAACCAATTTTAAAGAAAATCATTACACTGGAAAATTCCGGAGTAACTGATTTAGGAAAATGGAATCGCTTCACATTGGACCTGGCAACGCTGATCAACGCAGAACCCGGGGCTATCTATCAGGTTAGAATAAACATCAAAAAATCATACACAGCACTGGCCTGCAACGAAGATGATGATCAGTCAGCCTCAGGATTTGAAGCGGATGAGGATTGGTCGAATGAAGGAGGCGAGTATAGCAATTGGGACTCCTACGAAGATTATTATTATGACTATGATTACGATTGGCAACAGCGCGATAATCCTTGTCATACAGCATACTATACCGGGCAGCGCAATATCAAGAAAAATGTAGTTGCTTCCGATCTGGGCCTCATCGCCAAGCGTGGTGGCGATGGAAGTACAATTGTATTTGTTAACGATTTAAAAACCACTCAATCACTTTCAGGTGTCACCCTCGAGCTCTACAACTATCAGCAACAACTTATCGGAACAGCCTCTACCGGTAATGATGGCAAAGCTATTATTAGCTCAAAAGAAATTCCATTTGCTCTTGTGGCAAAAAGTGGTTCACAACGAGGTTATCTTAAGCTTCCGGATGGCGAGTCCTTATCCCTAAGCAGTTTTGATGTTGGTGGCGAACGTGTAAACAAAGGGCTGAAAGGATTTTTATATGGTGAACGAGGTGTATGGCGACCGGGTGATTCTCTTTTCCTAACGTTTATGCTCGAGGATAAGCTGAAGCAAATACCTGCATCACATCCAGTGGTGTTTGAACTTCAAAATCCGCAAGGACAGGTAACGAGCCGGCTGGTGCGTTCAAACAGTGAAAATGGATTTTACAAATTTGCCACCGTTACTGCCCCCGATGCGCCTACTGGTAATTGGATGGCGCGGGTAAAAGTTGGAGGAACAGAATTTACGCAACCTGTTAAAATTGAAACGATAAAGCCTAACCGATTAAAGATTAACCTCGATTTTGGTGTGGAAAAAATTACAGCGGGTACAAATAACGTTTCGGGTAACCTGAATGTGAATTGGTTGCATGGTGCCCCTGGCAAAAATCTGATGGCCGAATTTGAGGTGCTGCTCGCTAAGACTGAAACTAAATTTTCAAAATATCCGGATTATACGTTTGAAGATCCTTCGAAGGAATTTTATAGTGAGGCTCAAACGATTTTTAATGGCTATACCGATGGAGAAGGAAATGCACGTGTAAATTTTTCACTGGAGCCCACTACTTCAGCGCCAGGAGCGCTCAATGCGCTGATTCGTGGAAAGGTATTCGAAGAGAGTGGTAATTTTTCGATTGATCGGTTTAGTATTCCATATTACCCATACCACTCATTTACCGGCATTCGATTACCACAAGGTGATAAAGCCCGAGGTATGTTACTTACCGATACAACTCATACGGTAGATGTGGTTACTGTTGATGCAGATGGAAATCCTGTTTCCAGAGATCGAGTAGAGGTGTCGATTCACAAGCTTCGTTGGCGGTCGTGGTGGGATAATACGGAGGAGAGTGCGGTGTATATGAGTGATTATTATGCCACACTAGTAAGTAAAGGCACAATCCGCACCGTAAATGGGAAAGGCCAGTGGAATTTTAAAATTAAGTATCCTGAATGGGGGCGTTATCTGGTAAAGGCAGTCGATCCGGTGTCGGGTCACAGTACTGCTAAAGTAGTGTATATCGATTGGCCAGGCTGGGCTGGTCGTGCACGTGGAGGTAGTGAAGGGGCTACCATGCTTACCTTCTCATCCGATAAACCTGCATACACCATTGGTGAAAAGGCAAGCATTGTAATACCGGGCAGTGGCAATAGCCGGGCGTTGGTAAGCATTGAAAATGGAAGTCGCGTGATTGAAAGTTATTGGGTTGATGCAAAGCAAGGCGACACACCTTTCAATTTTACAGTAACACGCGATATGACACCTAATGTTTTTGTTCATGTTTCGCTGATTCAACCTCATGCGCAGACCATCAATGATTCCCCCATCCGCATGTATGGTGTTATACCCATTGGGGTAGAGGATCCGCAAACCCATTTAGAACCGGTCATTTCCATGCCCGATGTGCTGGAACCCGGAAAAGAAGTGGTGATTAAAGTTTCCGAGAAGTCAAAACGAAAAATGACGTACACACTTGCCTTAGTGGATGAGGGTTTACTGGACTTAACCCGTTTCAAGACTCCTGATCCATGGAACCGATTTTATTCACGTGAGGCGTTGGGTGTTAAAACCTGGGATTTGTACGATAATGTGATGGGAGCCTTTGGCGCTCGTATTGAGCGCTTACTGGCCATCGGAGGAGATATGGCGTTGGCAGCAGGCAAAGAAAACGATGCGAAAGCAAATCGCTTTAAACCGGTGGTGAAGTTTCTTGGACCGTTTACATTATCCGGTGAGAGCCAGGAGCACAGATTTGTTATGCCACAATATATTGGTTCAGTAAAGACCATGGTAGTAGCTGGTTATGAGGGTGCCTATGGTTCGGCAGAAAAGGCAACCCCGGTACGTAAGCCGTTGATGGTTCTGGCCACTTTACCGCGAGTGTTAGGTCCGGATGAAAAACTTAAGCTTCCGGTAACCTTATTTACAATGGACAAAAATATCCGAAATGTAAAGGTGGAGGTTAAAATTTCGGGCCCATTGCAGTTACGCGAAAGTATCCAAACTGTAACCATGATGGGTTCGGACCAAACTGTAGAATTTGATCTTTCGGTGCTCAGTGCGTTGGGGGTTGGAAAAGTTGAAGTGATTGCCACTTCCGGAAATTTTAAAGCCAGCGATGTTATTGAGATTGATATCCGAAACCCTAATCCTCCGGTAACGAAAGTGCAGGAAGCCATTTTGGAAGCGGGTAAAACATGGAATGTAAATGTTGCTGCGGCCGGAATGAAAGGCACAAACTCAGCAACGCTAGAAATATCATCTTTACCACCCATTAACCTTGGACAGCGCATGCAGTATTTATTACAGTATCCTTATGGCTGTATCGAGCAGACTACTTCCGCTGTGTTTCCGCAATTATACCTTGATCAGGTTAAAGCGCTTACGGATGGGGAACGAGCTATGATTCAGTCGAATGTAAAAGCAGGCGTTGAACGGTTAAAATCATTTCATCAACGCGATGGTGGCTTTGGGTATTGGCCTGGCGCTGAAAATGCCGATAGCTGGTCAACCACATATGCCGGGCATTTTTTGGTAGAGGCAGAGGCCAAAGGCTATCTTGTTCCGAATGATATGTTAAAGCGATGGAAGAAATATCAACGCACAAAAGCACAGTCCTGGAGACGGAATCTGGAAGCCTATAGCAGTGAATTAATTCAGGCCTATCGTTTGTATTCATTGGCGCTTGCTGGCGACCCTGAGCTTGGCGCCATGAACCGGCTGCGCGAGCAAACCAATTTACCGGTAACCGCTGCGTGGATGCTGGCAGCGGCCTATGCGAAAGCCGGTCAGCCGGAGGCTGCAAAAAGTTTAGTCGCAACCATGTCAACAACTGTAAAACCGTACCAGGAAATGGCCTATACATATGGCTCGGACTTGCGTGACAAGGCAATCATTCTTGAAACGTTGGTGCTGTTGGGAGATCGTACGAAGGGTTTTGAACTCCTGAAGGATATCTCAGCTTCTTTGAGTAACTCATCCTACTGGATGAGTACACAAACCGTGGCGTGGTGCTTAAAATCGGTTGGCGCTTTCGCGGGCACTGAAAAGCGAGGGGCTTTGAAATTCAATTATACGTACAACGGAAAGGATGCGGCAGCAAGCACCGAGCTACCGATAGCACAGGTTCCAATTCTGGTGGATGGTGTGAAATCAAATGCTTTGAAAGTGGTGAGTGAAAGTAGCGGTACGTTGTTTGTGCGCCTGATCACCGAAGGTATTCCGGCACGAGGAGAGGAAACAGAAGAATCGAATAATTTAAATTTGATGATTTCTTACACCGATGTTGACGGACGGATTATAGATCCTACCCAATTGGAACAAGGCAAGGAGTTTATTGCATCTGTAACCATTTCAAATCCCGGTACACGCGGACAATACAAAAACCTGGCACTGAACCAGATTTTTCCTTCGGGTTGGGAAATTAATAATTTGCGTCTGGATGAAGCTGAAAGCAGGTTAGGGGGTGATGTTCCTACGTATCAGGATATACGTGATGATCGTGTTTATACCTATTTTGATTTGGGTACCAATCAACGCAAAACGTTTCAGGTAATGCTTACGGCCAGTTACGTAGGAACCTATTATTTACCGGCTGTAAGTTGTGAAGCGATGTATGACCGATCGATCTATGCACGAAGAAAGGGACAGGTTGTAGAGGTAGTAAAGGCATCTGGAATTTAACGCATTGACTTTATGAGATTACTTTTTGTATTACTGATAACATCTACCGTTTCGTTTGCTCAGGGCACCTTGGAGCAAGAATTGTTGCACTTGTCGGAACGAAAGTTTGTGTGGATGATCAACAAGCAACTTGATTCATTGGAGGTGATGCTGGATGACAAAGTCATGTATACACATTCAAATGGATGGACAGAATCCAAGCCCGAAGTATTGGGTAATTTGAAATCAGGTAGATTGGTTTACAAGAATGTTCAGGTACAGGAAGTCAGTGTTAGGTTGTACAAGAGCACGGCAATTGTTACCGGCACTGGAAAATTTTCCGGGATCAACAACGGCAATGCTTTTGACTTAAGCTTGCGGTACACAGAAGTGTATGTGTTGAAAAAGAAGAAATGGTTGCTGGCATCGCGCCATGCCAACAGAATGCCATAGGGTTATGCTACGCAAAAGGAAGTGGATTGTGGTTGGTAATGTTTTGATTATCCTAGCCATTAGCTATTACTTCTCTTTACCGGCTAAATTATTTCATGATTCTTATTGTACAGTTCTTGAAGACAGTAGTGGGGAGCTGTTGGCTGCCACCATTGCAAAAGACGGGCAGTGGAGGTTTCCTCAATTAGATACGGTACCCGAAAAATTCGCGCATACCCTTATTCATTTTGAAGATAAGCGATTCAGGAAACACTGGGGCATTGATGTAGTTTCATTCGGTAGAGCTATTCGGCAGAATTTGGCTGCGAAAAAAGTTGTTAGCGGAGGCAGTACCATTAGCATGCAGGTGATCCGGCTTTCCCGCAAAGGAAAATCACGGACGTATTTTGAAAAACTTATTGAAATCATTTTGGCCACCCGGCTTGAGCTCCGGTATTCGAAGAATGAAATACTTGCCTTGTATGCCTCACATGCTCCTTTCGGAGGCAATGTTATTGGGTTGGAAGCTGCCTGTTGGCGTTACTTCGGTCGTGATGTAGATGAACTCTCGTGGGGGGAGGCAGCTATGCTGGCTGTATTACCCAATTCGCCATCGCTCATTCATCCGGGTAAAAACCGAGAACGACTGTTGAGTAAGCGCAATGCATTACTCGACAAATTGCAGCAGATTGGTGTGTTGGATGAATTCACCTGTGCATTAGCAAAGGAAGAGGAAATCCCCGGTCAGCCAAAACCATTACCCCGGCATGCCCGGCATTTGATTCAGCGTGCTGTTAGGGAAGGATTGGAACAAACTCGGGTACGATCAACCATTGATGCCGGAGTGCAGCGAAGAGTTGAGCAAATCATTGACGATAACTACAAGCGACTTTCCGGAAACCAGATTTATAATGCTGCTGCACTGGTTCTGGATGTAGAAACCGGACATGTTGTGGCCTATGTGGGCAACACCAGTTCAGATGGTTTAGGTTACCATGGTGAAGAGGTAGATATCATCAGTGCTCCACGAAGTACAGGCAGTATCCTAAAGCCATTCTTGTTTGCAGCTATGGTGGAGGATGGGAAAATATTGCGCAATACCCTTATGCCCGATATTCCAACAGTAATCAGTGGCTTTGCTCCTAAAAACTTTAAGCGTGAGTTTGATGGTGCTGTGCCAGCCGATAAAGCCTTGATAAGATCTTTGAATATTCCTGCAGTTCATATGCTTCAGCAATACCGGTATGAAAAATTTCATTCCCTGTTGAAGGATGCTGGCATGACTACACTAAGTCAACTGCCGGATCATTATGGCCTCTCCCTGATTTTAGGTGGAGCAGAAGGAAAGCTATGGGATGTTACCGGAATGTACGCTTCGATGGCTCGCGTTTTAAATAGATTTTTTAAGCGACCGGAAAATTTGAAATATTCTTCAGCAGACTACCATGTTCCGCACTATAGGTATAAGGCTGGCACTGTATCGAACAACACAGCTTTAACGCAATCGGGTTTATTAAGTGCGTCATCCATCTATCAGACTCTTGATGTATTGAAAGAAGTTTATCGGCCTGGTGAGGAAACAGGTTGGCGTAATTTTTACAGTGCAAAAAAAATTGCGTGGAAGACAGGAACAAGCTTTGGCTTTCGCGATGGGTGGGCTGTTGGTGTAACGCCTCAGTATGCAGTTGGTATTTGGGTCGGCAATGCTGATGGAGAAGGAAGGCCCGGATTAACAGGTACGGAAACAGCCGCACCTCTTCTATTCGATATTTTTTCCCAATTGCCGGGCAATGCATGGTTTCAGGAACCTCATATTGAAATGGAGCAAATACCGGTTTGTTCAAAAAGCGGTTTGCGTATTTCAGAATTTTGTGAGGCTGCTGATACTGTTTGGATAACTTCAAAAGGGCTTGAAGTGAAAGCCTGCACCTATCATAAAAAGATCCATTTAACTCATGATTTTAAATATCGCGTTCACCGCGACTGCGAACTAGAAGATAAGCTTACACATGCCAATTGGTTTGTATTACCTCCCATTCAGGAACATTACTTCAGAACCCGGAATATTTCCTACAAAACCTTACCTCCCTTTAAGCCTGGCTGTGAGTTGGCGACTTCATTAAGGACTATGGAATTGGTCTATCCTAAACAAAATGCCCGTCTTTTTATCCCCCGTGAACTGGATGGTACTCCAGGGAGCTCTGTTTTTGAGTTGGCACACCGAAATTCGGGTGCTAATGTTTACTGGCATCTGGATGGTCAATATCTTGGGATTACCCAAAAAAACCATCGTTTTCCGCTAAATCCGGGGGAGGGGAAGCATATTTTATCATTGGTTGACGATACCGGTGAGACCCTGGAAAGCCACTTTGAGGTTATTTCAAAATGATAAATATCTGATATGTAAGGTTTTAAATTGATTTGATTAATTTTATATTTAAGGTAGTATACCTTTGTACCTGTTAATAAACCCTGTCAAAATGAAAAAGTGCTATGCAATAGCTTTAATTGGTTTGTTGATTTTGCAATCAGCCTTTAAAGCTCCGGGACAGTTACCCGATCCTCAATACCCTAACTATGTAGTTATTGGCGCATTTGAGTTCAAGAAAAATGCTGTAAAGTTTACCAATCATGCTTCAAAGGAGCATACGGTTTCGTATGAAATCAACCCTTCCCGAAATTTGTATTACGTCTACATTTTAAAGACTAACGATAAGAAGCAGGCGATCGAAGAGGCATTACGCTTGCAAAGCAATTCTCCTTACAATGATACATGGGTTTACAGTGGTCCGTTAGGGGGGGAAGTAATCGCAACTACTTCAGGAAAAGATATAAATCCGGTGACCCGACAAGATATTGAATCAATTCCGGTTGCTGATGTATCTGGTAATCACTCTTTAACAACGCTCGTAGCACCACGCTCTGAAGCTGGAGAGGAAACGGAAGTAAATCCATCACAGGAAGAAGTAGTATCGACTAATCAGGAATTGAACAGTAACCCAAATCAGGTGACTGATGCTGAACTTGCCGATGAGAATGCGAAAAGCTACTACTTCAAACTATACCGGGCAGATAACCATGAGTCTATTCAAGGAGATGTTGATATAATAGATGCTGAGCGTATCAAAAAGCTTGGGACCTATGCTGGCAATACCGCGGTTTACATATCGTCTCCTGGAACTTCTTTAGGAAATGTGTCCTTAATATGTGAGGTTTTTGGTTATCGAAAAGTACAAAGGGATATAAATTTTGATAGTCCAGAGGGTGAAGATATTAGCGTTGAAGATAACGCCACAACTGTACCTTTTGAATTGGTTCGTTTGCAAAAAGGCGACATTGCTATTATGTACAATGTTTACTTCTTTAAAGATGCGGCCATCATGCGTCCGGAATCTCGATGGGAAGTAAATAGTTTGTTGGAAATGCTTAATGAAAATCCAAAGTATAAGATTAAAATACATGGCCACACGAATGGAGGTGCTGCCGGCAAAATAATTTCAAAAAGTGGTAAATCAGATAACTTCTTTTCATTGAACGATACCAAAGAAGGCTTCGGATCGGCCAAGAAATTATCCGAAGAGCGTGCCATAATTATCCGTGACTTTCTGTTGGCAAATGGAGTTGACAGCAAGCGAATGCAGGTTAAAGCGTGGGGTGGAAAAAAACCTGTTGTTGACAAAATGCACACCCAGGCACAGAATAACGTCCGGGTGGAGATTGAGATCCTCGAAAATTAACGACTGAAGATTAGTGAATAAGCCCCGAAAGGGGCTTGTTCATTTTCTATAACTCAAATCTATTTAAGGGCTTGACTAATCAGCCTGGTAATTAGCTTGTCATGGCCCGTAGCAAGTCGTGTTGCGTAATGATGTGAACCCGCTGTGCTTCATCCCGTATAAGTACAGCTTTATTTTCTTTGTTGAGTAATGAGGATAGTACATCTAAAGTGCTATCAGGGGCAACAAAAAGCATGGGCTTGTCCATTACATCGCCTACTACTTTTTCCCGTAATTGCGGGTCTTCAATCATTTTCTCAAGCAGGCTTGATGCGCTGATGCTACCAATGAACTGATCATTTTCAGTAACGGGTATCTGATCAATTCCTTCCCGGTTCATCATAAGGATTACTTCGTTAACTTTTGCTTTGGGCTGGACAGTAACCAGTCCCTCTTTCCCGTTGCGCGTACTGATAATATCCCTTGCTTTGGTACTGAATGTTTTTGTTTCCAAAAAGCCATGGTCTTTCATCCACTGGTCATTATATACTTTTGCCAGGTAACGTGTACCATGATCGGGCAGTAGGATAACCATGATATCATCCTTTTTAAAATTTTCGCGGGCATATTCCAGTGCACCATGTATAGCCGAACCGCATGACCACCCACCGAAAATACCTTCTTCGCGTGCCAGTCTGCGCGCCATCAGCGCACCGTCTTTATCAGTAACTTTAATGAATATGTCGATCACATCAAAGTTCACATTCTTAGGAAGTATATCTTCCCCAAATCCTTCTGTCAGGTAGGGGTATATTTCATTCTCATCAAAAATTCCGGTCTCCTTATACTTTTTAAATACAGATCCATAGGTATCAATACCAATCGAAATTATCGATGGGTTTTTCTCTTTAAGATATTTTGCAGTGCCGCACATAGAGCCACCGGTACCTACTGTTGCAATATAATGGGTAATCCTACCCTCAGTCTGTTTCCATATTTCTGGTCCGGTTGTTTCGTAATGAGCTTGCGTGTTTGATGGATTATCGTATTGATTCGGGTAAAAGGAATTTGGTATTTCCTTGTTTAGTTTTCGTGCAACGGAATAGTATGAGCGTGGATCGTCAGGTTCAACGTTTGTTGGACAAACCACTACTTCTGCACCCACTGCTTTCAGGATATTGATTTTTTCCTGAGATTGTTTATCGGCCATGGTAAAAATACACCGATAACCTTTTGCAATAGCAGCAAGGGCTAGCCCCATTCCCGTATTTCCTGAGGTGCCTTCAATGATGGTTCCCCCAGGCTTAAGCAATCCGGCTTTTTCTGCATCTTCGACCATCTTTATGGCCATTCTGTCCTTTGTGGAATTTCCTGGGTTGAAGTATTCAACCTTGGCCAGAAAAGTGCCAGGTACACCTTTAAAAATTTTATTCAACTTAATTAATGGGGTGTTTCCAATGGTTTCAATGATAGAATTGTAGTATTGCATGGAAGTATGTTAAGATGTCTGGCAAAGTTACAAAAAACTACCCGTTGGAATTAATCTTGAATGAAGAACAGCAACTGCTAAAAGAATTTGCTAGTTAGCAGAGCCTGCCAGTAAATAAAGTACGGCCATGCGAATAGCAACCCCATTTTCTACCTGATCCAGTATGATGGCGTGTTGTGAATCGGCTGCATCACTGCTCAATTCAACGCCTCTGTTAATAGGCCCTGGGTGCATTAATACAATTGGTTTCTTTAAATCGTCTAGTATTTTTTTGGTGATGCCAAAGTATAAAGCATATTCGCGAAGCGATGGGAAGTATTTTATTTGCTGACGCTCCAATTGTATGCGAAGTACATTTGCTACATCACACCATTCCAGGGCTTTTCTTATATCGGTTTCTACAATAACCCCGGTTTGTGCAATAAATTTTGGTAGCAGTGTTGGAGGCCCACACACCATTACTTTTGCCCCTAATTTTTGTAATGCAAAAATGTTAGAAAGTGCCACCCGTGAGTGAAGTATGTCACCTATGATAGCAACTTTCTTACCTGCAACCTCACTAAGTTTCTCTCGAATGGAGTATGTATCAAGCAAAGCCTGGGTTGGGTGTTCATGTGTTCCGTCACCGGCATTAATAATATTGGCTTTAATGTGCCGAGCCAGATAATGTGCTGCCCCCGGACTGGCATGACGCATAACCACCATGTCCACTTTCATGGCCAAAATATTGTTAACGGTATCCAGTAAGGTTTCGCCTTTTTTAACTGAGCTGGTGGAGGCAGAAAAATTCACGACATCTGCTGAGAGTCTTTTTTCAGCAAGTTCAAAAGACAGTCTGGTGCGTGTAGAGTTTTCAAAAAAAATATTGGCGATGGTAATGTCGCGTAAGGAGGGGACTTTTTTAATTGGTCGGTTTAAAACGTCTTTAAAGGTGTCTGCTGTTTCAAAAATCAATTGAATGTCCTGAGGTGTTATGTCTTTTATTCCCAGAAGATGCTTTTGACTTAGTTTAGACATGTTAATCCTTATTATTTATCAACCAGATTTTATTTTGCTCATGACCTTGCGCCTCCAGTTCAACTAACACTTTTTGGGTTGAGAGTGTATTTACTGTTCGGCCTACATAATTGGGTGCGATAGGCAGGTCGCGATTGTGTTTTCGATCGATTAACACAAGCAATTCAACTTTTGCTGGCCTACCGAATGCTATCATCGCGTCTAATGCTGCCCGTACGGTACGTCCGGTAAAGAGCACATCATCAACTAGAATTACTTTTTTGCCCTCTATAATGAAGGGAATTCTAACTTCACTGGCTTTCACGGGGATTTCCCGCCTTCTAAAATCATCCCGGTGAAATGTAGCGTCCAAATAGCCAAGCTGGATTTGTTTCCGGATTAGTTTCTCCAGTTTTTTATGAATGATTTCAGCGAGAAATATCCCCCTTGGCTGAAGGCCAAGAATTACGCTTTCTTCAAAAGATTGGTGATTTTCAATAATTTGCTGACAAAGACGGCTGAGGGTAATGTCAAGAAGGTCGGAATCAAGGATGAGTTTCTTCTGCATATGCCGTGCGCAAATATAATGCTTTTCCGGCCAGCTCCGTATTATTTGTAGCGTAGTTTATTTACAAAAAAAATGCGCCTGTTTTGACGTCCGAAGCGCTTGTCGGACGTGTATCGTATTCCTGAAGCATGAAAATTTCCTTCATACCAGTAGTTCAATTTGCCAAACTCCTCATCTTCATCCGAAGTGGTTTCATCAAGATTCATTTTTAATTGATTATAAGATTTTCCTTCTAGAACGATGTTATCTTTAATTACCTTAGAACGAATCTTATTATCAAATAAATAAAGAAGTACAATTTTGTCATCCTGTACGTCCATTTTTACAAATTGTTCCAGCGTAAGCGTCTTAACATCATTTATCTCAAAACTATTGTCCCATAGTATTTTGCCTTCCTTGTTGAAACCAATGAGTACAGCATGCGTATATTTATAACCATCAAAAATCATACTTCCGGGGACTAGCCCTCCACCGTAGTAATTTCGATCTATTGATTTGTATACTGGATAGAAAGCCTCACCAAGTAATATAAATTGATCTTCATAGGGAACAATTTCATTGACGAGGAATCGGTATTGAAGTCGAATTTTTTTTCCCTTAATAGTTTTTCTTTTAATTCTCTCTTTCACACGCTGTTGGCGCCCGGCTTTCATGAATGCGAAAAAATTTTCGAGATCTGAAAACGGATAGTACTTGATGCTTTCGGTTTCACCATTATTTACCTGTGCAATAAAAAGTCCCTTGGAGTAGTTAGAATTACGATTTCCATAAATACCTGCAACGATCTGATTGTTTAATCCTAATGACATTGATTTGCCAAACAAGAGGTTATTATTTTCAGTAGGTTTTAAGACATAGTTCTGCCTAAGCGCGCCCTGCGCAGAGTAACTCTTAACCCAAAGTGTCTCTTGTCGCAATTGATTTTTAGCGCCAATTAAAATGCTGAACGACCCATCATCATGGGGTTTGATTTGGATGAGTTCACCAGGTTCATTGAAAAGACCGGGAAGTATTTTACTTTTTTGTGTACTGAGGTCATAAAATAAAATAACGGGGATTTTTCCGGCAAAATAGCCGCCAATAAGCGCTCCAGTTGTTGTGACTTCGAAATGAGTGGGGGCAAAGGGTATATAGTTTGGAACTATGTACCGGGTAAATAGTCCGGTTATTAAATTCACGCTATATACCTGAAAATTAATTTCCGCAAATTCTTTATGATGAAAAAGAAAATATAGATTTTGCCCTTGCCTCGCTTTATGGGCGAGCACAAATCTCTTCTCTACAGGTAAGATTCCTGACCATTTCTGTTGGAAAGAGGTATCAATATAAATAACTTGTATGTCTGCACCTGATAAACTTATTTTTCTGTGCAGAACTAACCCATCTTTGCCTGCCGACATAACTTCGTAGGGCTCATCGTTTTTGAATAAGGGTAATTCTATTCGTTCATGTTGTTGAAGCTGACTGAAAAGTTGAATTGGAATGGTGAGGATAAAGTAATTAATCCACCAGAATTTTATTAATATAAAATACCTGACGATTTCCGTCAATTCTTTTCTCTTTATTGAATAAAGTTTGCTGTCCCCAAACATAAAAGTTCTTCCCGTGCCAGTGTCTCACAAAACCTACCGTTTTACTTTCTGAGCGAATGTCATCGGCATCATTACTGATTTTAATTTTCTCTGTAAACTCTACACTTTCATTTGTGTCTAAAGTAATGATTTTTCCTTTTAGCTCAGATTCTTTTTTATACAGGATATGTATCTTGTTGTGTTCAACATAAAAATCTGATATTTGTTCTAATGCGTTGGTCCGAATTTCATCTAGTTTTAAACTGTAATCCCAAATTACTTCTCCTTTGCTATTAAAGGAAAGTAAAACCGATTGTACACCTTTTATTTCATCGGAGTTTCTGGCGTCAGGACCGTATCCATAGTAAGGATTATATAATCTGTTATAGGTACCTGGATAATAGCCCCAAAAGGGTGAGTAATATGGATAGGGAGTGTAGTTATAAGGATAATTATTTGGATAGCGGTTTACTGAACTTGATGGTGTGTATATTTCGGCTAACAGAATAAAGCCTTCAGGTCGCTCATCTATCCGGTAGGGCATTACATAATTTGCAAATTCAGGCACCCGCTTTTGTTCCAGCGCGTCTTGTGTCTTTTCCTTAATTTTTTTAGCACGTTTTGGATTTTGATAGTCAAGGTACTGGTCCAATTCTCCAAAAGCTGTGAATTTAGCAATATGTTCATTGAACGGATCAATGATAAGGGAATAAAAGCCAAGGGATTGTTTTGAGTTTCTGGAACCCCATGTTCCCAGTGCCATCATATCTTCCCGTATTAATGTACTGCTTATACTGGTTTGTAAAAAATACTTATCATCCACCGGGGAAGCATCTTCCAGTAGTTCTTTTCCGGTTGAATCAAATGTTCTGAAAATTACTTTTCGTTGATCACGGTCGCTCCTATCCATCACAATGGTATTAAAAGTTTGGTTTTGATTAGGCCGCAAGTCAACCAACTCAGTTTGTTTCTGAAAAAACCCAGGTAAAACTTTTGTATTATCAGTTACTAAATTATAAAGCAATACAGCAGGTTCACTATTTACATATCCACCCATAATTAAATTATCCTCCACTTTTATAAAGTGTGTAAGCTGAAGAGCCAGTTCAGTTTTTATTTCGTGTCGGCCAATTTCATTATTGGTAAGGTTTACAGAAACCAGATCCAGTGAAACTTTAATGTTCTCTGCTGCTTTGAAGAGTAGAAATAAGAATCCTGGAACATGTTCATATCCGATAAGATTTTTTCGTTGATCAATTTCCAGATCAAGATTTTGTTTTTCCTGGAGTGTACTGTCTAGGAGAATAAATTCCCAGGTCTTATTTCCACTTTTATATTTATTCTTTTCCCGGATCAGCCCAAGTCCATCTTCTTTTAGAGAAATGATCGTAAAATCATCATCGGAAAGTTTACGCTCTTTTTCATAACGATGGGGTTGTTGAATTTGAGCGGTTATTTTTTGCATGTCCATTAATACGGCACATACGAATATAAAATGTAGTAGTGTTCTATGTTGAATCATTACGATACGCTAAGCTCAAGTATTCTTTCAAATTCTTCTTTTTTAACAGGCTGTACAGAAAGTCTTGCATTTTTAACCAGTGCCATGGATGTAAGGTTTTTGTCGGCTTTTACCTGGGCTAGGGTTACGGGTTTTTTCAGGATTTTTTCGGGCGAAAGTTCCACCACTTGCCATTCTTTATCTTTAGGGTCAGCATAGGCTTCTTTTTTTAATAGGGCAATGCCGACAACCGCTTTTTCAGTCCCGGTATGGTATATGAAAATCATATCTCCATTTTTCATGGCCTTGAGGTTGTTACATGCCTGAAAATTCTTCACACCATCCCAAACGGTTTTTTTGTCTTTCACCAGATCTGCCCAGGAATACGTATTGGGCTCTGTTTTTAATAGCCAGTAATTCATCTTTTAAAAAGTTGAATACTAAAGTAACAAACTTTAGAAACCTAACGTGACAAAAGGGTTTTACTATTTATGCTTTATCAGATCGTTTCAGTATGCTCTCACTAATTTTCCCTCCATGTAATTGGCAAACGCGCGATTGGCAACCTTCATTCCTCCGGGTGTTGGGTAGTCACCGGTAAAATACCAATCTCCTAAATGAGCCGGACAAGCCTTATGAAGATTTTCTACTGTTTGAAACACTACTTCAATCTCAGCCTGAATGTTTTTTGGGCGGACTATTTCAGCAATTTTTTTGGATATTTCTTCATTGGAGAAAAGCTTGTACAGCTCCTTAACATGGTTTTGTTCTCCCTTTGAACGCAAACAGTTGTCATAAACTACTCCCAGTATGTAATCTTTTCCGGTTTCTTTCACCAGTTCAATCATGGCCCGGAATGCGACAAAATCACTCATGCGACTCATATCTATACCGTAGCAGTCTGGAAAACGTATTTGTGGTGCTGACGATACGATGACTATCTTTTTTGGCCCGAGCCGGTCCAGTAAAGTGAGAATACTTTTTTCTAGTGTAGTTCCACGTACAATGGAGTCATCAATTACCACGAGGGTATCTTTACCTCGATTAACCACTTCATAGGTAGTGTCATAGACATGAGCCACCAGTTCATCACGATGCTGGTCATCAGTAATGAACGTCCTCAGCTTTGCATCTTTCAATACAATCTTTTCAATTCGGGGCCTAAAAGAAAGTACATCTTCAACAGGGTCTACGGAGGGCTTTCCTTCAAGAATGATTTCTTTCTGTTTATTAATGAGATAATCCTCTATACCCGCCATTAAACCATAAAAGGCTGTTTCCGCAGTATTGGGTATATAGGAAAAAATGGTATTTTTTAAATCAAATTGAATGGAACGCAACACCTGAGGGACAAGCAACTTACCCAGTTTTTTTCTTTCCTGGTAAATGTTGGGATCATTCCCACGTGAAAAATAAATCCGTTCGAAGCTGCACGATTTTTTCTCTCCTGGCCTCACTATTTCATGTTGTTCGTATGCACCGCTTTTGGTAATGATTAGGCCGTGCCCGGGCTTTATTTCTTCAATCTGGTTGTAGTCAATATTGAATGCGGTTTTAATAGCTGGTTTCTCTGAGGCTACCACCACTACCTCGTCATCGGCATAGTAATAGGCTGGCCGAATACCATTTGGATCGCGAACAACAAAGGCTGAGCCTGAACCAGTCAACCCGGCCATGGCATATCCACCATCAAAATCTTTACAGGCTCTTTTTAGAACACGTTGTAAATCGATTTCGTTTTCAATTATTTCTGAAATTTCCTGATTGCTGTATTTGTCTTTATAAAGTTCAAATAAGCTTTGCACCTCTTCATCTAAGAAGTGGCCTATTTTTTCCATCACTGTAACCGTATCTACTTTTTCTTTTGGGTGCTGTCCGATATTCACAAGAATATCAAAGAGCTCATCCACATTGGTCATATTGAAGTTACCGGCCATAGCGAGGTTACGACTTCGCCAGTTATTCTGCCGTAAAAACGGATGAACACTTTCAATGCTGTTTATACCATGTGTGCCATACCGAAGATGGCCTAACCAGAGTTCACCGGTAAAGGCTACGTTTTCTTTCAGCCATTTCTCATTTTTAAATTTCTCTTTTCCTTCTTTTTGAGCTTTGCGGTACTTTCTTCCGATTTTTTTAAATAACGATGCAACAGGTTGTTGTTTTATAGAGCGATATCGGCTTATGTATCTGCGACCTGCCTCCAGATCAATTTTAATGTTTGCAATACCAGCCCCGTCCTGCCCACGGTTATGCTGCTTTTCCATCAGAATGAACATCTTGTTCATGGCATAGGTTGGGCCATACTTTTCGATGTAGTAAGAAAGTGGCTTACGCAGGCGGATAAGGGCAATTCCGCATTCGTGAAGAATTTGATCACTCATTGGTGCTCCATTAAGGCACAAAGTTACGGTTATTCAGGCATCCCATCAATATGGGAATCAAACAGGAAGATCCCTAAACTGCTTTCAGGCTTTAGGAAGGGTAAACCAGAACGTACTGCCCTCGCCTTCTTTGCTTTCGACCCAAATACGGCCGTTATTTTTCTCCACAAATTCTTTACAGAGGATCAGGCCAAGACCAGTTCCCTTCTCATTGGCTGTTCCCCGTGTGCTGTAGGGGTTAATTTTATCGAAAAGCATATTAACCACCTCTGGTTTCATGCCTACACCGTTATCATTAACCGATATCACCCATTCGTTGCCCTTCTCTTCTGTGGAAATTTTTATTTCTCCTCCCTCGTTGGTGAATTTCAAGGCGTTACCGATCAGGTTTCGGATGACCAGATTAATGGTGTTACTATCCGCGTATGCGTGGGCTGATGAGGAAGCCGAATTGGTGAATTTTATCTCCTTTGACTGTACAGACTGAATGAGTTCAATATTTTCACTAATCAGATTCTTTAAATTGATTTTAGCCGGTTGCAAATTAATCTTATCCATTTGCAAAAGGGTCCAATCTAAAAGGTTATTTAATAATGTTCGGGTATGGTTAAAGCGTACTCTTAATTCTTTAATGGCATAGGGCAATTCTTCACCATGGATGGCTCCTTTGTCCATCAGGTCGAGGAGTCCAGCTAAGGCATTAATCGGAGAACGTAAATCATGCGAAATGATGGAAAAGAATTTATCTTTTACCTGGTTAAGCTGCTCAAGCTCAACACTTCTTTTTTCCATTTCTTCCTGATGTTGTAACAAAAGGGTATTTATCCGCTTTCTTCGTTGCCCACTACGATAAACCGTAACCAGCAGAATGAAGACCAGTGCCATTACCACTACCAGTACATTACTGATAAACTCTTGTCGCTTAATTTCTGATTTTCTGAACTCTTCTAACTTCGTTAGTGATTGAATTTGTTCATCTTTCGATGCGGTAGCAAAACGAACCTGATCCCTAAAGAGTTTTTGCTGCATTTCTTCACTAAATAAACTATCATTCAGTGATTTGTGCTTCTTAAAAAATTCAAGTGATCGCTTGTAATCGCCTTTAAGTTCCCAAAGTTTAGTCAACTCGTTGTAACAATTGATTTCCAGAATTTTGGCATTAATTTTCTTGGCTGCCTCAAGAGCGATATCAATATGATTTTCAGCTTCAACAAAATTTTCATTGTTAAGAAACAAGGTGCCACGGCCCAATTCAACCTCGGCAATTCCATATTGATTATTGGTGAGTTCATGCAAATGGGAAGTAGAATCGTAATAAACCAGAGCGTTATCGAATTCTTTTAGATTAGAATATACCTTGGCAATTTTTATAAGAATTTTGGTACGTAGTTCTTTTACAGTGCTTTTATGGTCTTCCCTTATTATTTCGTTTGTTTCATCCATGGCTTGCTTGAGAAATAGTAAGGCAGAATCGTACTTACCAAGGCGTAGCATAACATCTCCAATCTCATCTAGTGCATACGGGTTTCCTTCTTTATCGCCAATTTGACGACTAACCCTTTGTGCCAGCCGCAGGTGCTGAAGAGCCGTTTCATATTGTCCCATCTCTTTAAAGACTC
This sequence comes from uncultured Roseivirgaceae bacterium, assembly GCA_964597075.1. GTDB lineage: Bacteria > Bacteroidota > Bacteroidia > Cytophagales > Cyclobacteriaceae > UBA2336. The sequence continues at coordinate 37,016 of CAZQXC010000012.1, forward strand.
TGCCAACATTATGAATAACAATATTCATTAAGAGCGAGTCAAAAGAAGATATCGCGCCTTTATTTAGGATGCCGTATGCTGAAGTCAGGTAAAAATAGGCGTCATCATATACTCCAATTTCAAAATAGTAATTACCGATGTTACTGTAACTAAGACCTATTTCGGTTGAGTCCTTTTGATCAATGCCAAGCTGCAAAGCTTT
>CAZQXC010000013.1:0-36499 GCA_964597075.1 uncultured Roseivirgaceae bacterium
AATAATCAGGCAACGAAATGATTATTATCATCGTCTGTTTAGGAGTACAAAAGTAAATTGAATCCCCAAATCTTTGTAATGCGGTACTTGTTAACGTGGAGCTTCTGTTTTATTATCTTCCTTTGCGTGGGAGCTGGTGTACGAGGTACTATCAAGGCAAGCGATGGATCAATGTTGCCCTATACCACCATTTATGTTAAAGAGACCGGAACAGGTACAGTTTCAAATCAGGATGGTTTTTATGAAGTCTCTCTTCCGGCCGGAACCTACAGTTTGGTTTACCAATACCTTGGGTATGAAACACAGGAACATACCCTTACCATCGGCAGTACGTTTCAGGTGCTGGATATTGTTTTGAGGCCACAGGTAGTGATGCTTCAGAATGTTACTATTTCGGGTAAGGAAGATCCAGCCTATACCATTATGCGCAAAGCCATCTCAAAGGCTAAATACCACACCCAACAACTCGATAAATACTCCGCGAAAGTCTATATAAAAGGAGCTGGCAAGCTGGTCGACTATCCCTGGCTCGCAAAAAAGGCGCTGGAGAAAGAGGGTATTGAAAAAGATCGTGTCTTCATTACTGAATCCGTGAGTGAAATCATGTATACACGCCCTAATTCATTTGAAGAAAAGGTTATCTCCATTCGCAGCGATGGAAAGGATAACAATACTTCCCCCAATGCTTTTATTTTCGGAAGTTTTTATCAACCCGTAATTGCTGAAACCGTTTCGCCCTTATCACCTGCCGCATTTGGCTATTATAGGTTTGAATACCAGGGCACTTTCAAAGATCGAAACTATGAGGTTAGTCAAATAAAAGTTACTCCGCGGTCGCGAGGAGACAATGTTGTGGAGGGAACAATTTTTATTGTGGAGGACTGGTGGTCCATCCATAGCCTCGACTTAAAAACCACCAAACTGGGTGTTCGCATTGATGTAAAGCAAGTCTACGCACCCATAGAAGATAAGGCCCGCCTGAATGACACAGTCGGGCAGGCGTGGCTTCCGGTCTCACAACAATTTGATATCGAAGGCAGATTTTTTGGATTTGAGTTTGTCTACAAATACCTGGCAACGGTTAGTGATTACACTATTGAATTGAATCCCGACCTGGTGGTGGAGGAAATGCAGGTAGTTGATGAAAAGATTTTCAAGGATGAAGCAAAGGAAATACAGAAGCGAAATAGTCAGAAGGATCAGCAGCTTCAGGAGCGTTTAGCTAGTGATAAGGAAATTACCAGAAAGGAATTGAGGTCTATCATAAAGGAATACGAAAAAGACGAAATTAAGCAAGCCAGGGAACCAGATGTGCTTTCAAATACCATCTACAAAATAGACAGTGGTGCCTATAAAAAGGACTCAACATACTGGGCACTCATACGACCTGTGCCGCTAACGCTAGATGAAATAAAGGGGTATAAGAAAACCGATAGCCTGGCTATTGAAGAGCGAAAGAAAGAGGAAGGCGATACGGTGAAGCGCTCTGATAAAAATAAGAAGGGATTTCAACCTTGGGATTTGCTGATTGGTGATGTATACAAGGTGTCTAAACACTCAAATTTTGAGATTAAATTTCCGGAGGTGTGGTTCAATACCGTGGAAGGATTCAACCTGATTTACAGGCTTAACTTTGGCACTATACTGCAAGACACCACGAAAACAAGATTAAATATTATGCCTACGTTTCGGTATGCTTTTGCGCGCGAAAGGCTGTCCGGTAACCTCACCTTCAGGCTTAGGAATAGAAATTATCGATTCGAAATTCAGGGTGGTCGTTATATAAAGCAATTCAATCCTGATGAGCCCATCTTGCCAGTAATCAACACGTTTACCACGTTATTTCTCGAACAAAATCTGATGAAAATTTATGAACGCGATTATGTGGACATGCTTTACCGAAGAAGATTCAGTCCGAAATTCACTGCTGAGGCCACCTTGTCATGGGCCAATAGACGAGAATTGTTTAATACTACAGATTATAAATTGGTTGATCGGGACAAAATAGAAGATTATACCCCCAACGCACCTGTGAATGACGAGCTTGCTAATACAAGCTTTGAAGAACATCAGGCTGTAATTGGATCCCTACATATAAGCGCACGGCCATGGTTGAAATATCGGATCAGGAATGGGCGCAAAATCGAGATCGAAAGCTCTTCTCCTACTTTACTATTAACCTATAGAAAGGGAATCAGTAATTTATTTGAAAGTAAAATTGATTTTGATCAGGTTGAGGTAGGTATTAAACATGAGTATGCATTGGGTGTCCGTGGTCGCTTCCACTTCATGTTGCGGGGGGGAGTCTTTTTAAATGCTGATAGTTTGGGTTTTATGGATTATAAACACTTCCTGGGAAATCAAACTCCATTTGTTACCACGGATCCGGTAGGAAGTTTCCGATTACTCGACTATTACCGCTACAGTTCGTCCGATAAATATTTGGCTGCTAATGTCCACTATCAGTTCCGTAAATTTCTGATAACCTCAATACCAGAAGTTAGAATGTTCGGTATCCGTGAGAACATTTTTTTGAACTACCTGGCAACACCAACGTCCAGGAATTATACAGAAGTGGGCTATTCCATCGATGGTATCCTGCGCATATTCAGGCTTGAAGCTGCGGTGGCGTTTCGTGATGGACAGTATCTTAATTACGGTTTCCGGATTGGAATTGCAACCGGAATTGCAATACGATTCTCAGACAATTAGCACTTCAAGCCTTGGTTGACTCAGGTGAATTATCAATCTTCTTGTAGGGATGGTGATTTTTGTAACTTTCCGCCATGATTATTTCCCTGGACGATTTTTTAAGGCTTCGGCATGATCTGACAGTGGTTGATGTTCGTTCAGAAGGGGAATTTTCCGATGGCCACATTCCAAACGTTATAAACATTCCTCTGCTTACCAATGAAGAGCGCAAGCAGGTAGGAACAGTTTACAAACAAAAAGGGCAATTGGAAGCTATAAAAGCAGGTTTCCGATTGGTTGGCCCACGGCTGAATAGCATAATTGATGCGGCTTTACAAGCAGCAGGCCAACAGGAAATACTCGTGCACTGTTGGCGTGGAGGAATGCGCTCCTCGAACTTTTGCCAGTTTATAGGAATGGCTGGCGTGAAATCACATCAGCTTCAGGGTGGATATAAAGCTTACCGCCAACGGGCACAGGAGGCTTTTGCATTACCACTTAAACTTTATGCGATTGGAGGGTGTACCGGTAGTGGAAAATCTCAACTCCTGCATGCACTGGCTGAAGCAGGTGAACAGATCATTGATCTTGAAAATTTAGCCAGTCACAAAGGCTCGGTGTTTGGCGGATTGATGATGCCACCGCAACCAACCACTGAACAGTTTCAAAATGATTTGTTTGAAGAAATTTTGAAATTGGATTTTTCAAAACGCATCTGGATTGAGGACGAATCGGTTGCTATTGGGAAAATTTTTCTTCCTCAGTCTTTATGGCGAACGCTATCGGCCAGTCAGGTGGTGGAGGTAGAGGTTTCGAAAGAGAGCAGAATAGCACGGTTAGTAGAGGAGTACGGTAATGCTGATCCGAAGGAATTTTTAATGGCGATGGAACGTATCACCAAAAAGCTGGGCGGACAACATTTTAAAGCAGCGAAAGAAAACTTACTGGCAGGTAATATGGCCGCCACCATTGAAACTTTGCTGGAGTATTATGATAAGGCCTATCATAACGGACTGGAGCGAAAGAAACAGCGTATTGTACAACGTGTGCAATGGGATGGACGGAATCCAAAAACTATTGTAAATCAACTGATAACCGAACAAGTATTTAGAACTTAGCGATGTGGAGCCAGTTGAATTCTAAATGCTTTAGTCTAAATTCTATCTACTAAAGGAAAATGGATCAGATTAAACTAACACAATACTCACATGGCTCGGGCTGTGGTTGTAAAATTACTCCGGCAACACTGGAGAAGATATTGCATTCCAATGTAGTTAAAACTTCATTTCCGAACTTGTTGGTCGGAAATGAAACAAAGGATGATGCGGCTGTTTATGATGTGGGCGATGGCAACTGTATAGTAAGCACAACTGATTTTTTTATGCCGATAGTTGATGATGCCTTCACCTTTGGTTCAATAAGTTCTGTCAATGCCATTAGTGATGTGTATGCCATGGGCGGAAAACCTATCATGGCCCTCGCTATTCTGGGTTGGCCGGTGGAAAAGCTTTCAACAGAAATAGCGCAGCAGGTATTGGATGGCAGTCGTTTGGTTTGCGAACGCGCCAAAATTCCGTTAGCCGGAGGTCATAGTATCGACAGCCCGGAACCGATTTTTGGATTGGCGGTAACCGGAACAGTACGAAAGGAAAATCTGAAGCAAAACAATACGGCCAAAGCGGGTGATCGTCTTTATCTCACCAAGCCTGTGGGCGTTGGCATAATAACCACCGCACAAAAACGCGGATTAGCCCGGGATGAAGATGTAGCGGAGGCTATTCGGATTATGAGTGAATTGAATTCCATTGGGCAGGAATTTGGAATGTTAAAGAATGTAACAGCCATGACGGATGTTACCGGTTTTGGGTTACTCGGTCATTTGTTGGAAGTATGCGAGGGGAGTAATCTTTCTGCAGAGATTGAGTATGCCAAAATTCCGTTGATAAAAAACCTTTTATACTATACCTCCAAGATGATTTATCCCGATAACACTATGCGTAACTGGCAAAGTTATGAAAGTAGGGTAGTGGGTATTGGCAGTGAGTCGTTACTGACGCTTTGCGATCCGCAAACGAGTGGTGGATTATTGGTATGTGTTGATGAAAATCATACACAGGAATTTGAACGTGTTATTCATGAGCACAGACTCTCACTTCAGTCTTTCGGTAGACTAATTGATAAGCAACCTACCCAGATTACAATTTTCCCTTGACGAATGAAATAGCAAAGTGCTGCCAGATAGAGGGTAACACGAAGCGAATGACTAGGATTCGTCTGGTTTTTTGTGTGGATGAACTTCTGGGTTAATCGTCTTAAGTTATGAATATCATTTTTTGCTGGTCAATACCGTATAGCCAGTAGATTTTCCATTCTTGTCAAACGATTCACTTTTCACCATACCCACATTTTCAGCAATCCACTCGGTGCCTGAAAAATTCATATTCATATTAATTCCCATTTTCATTTGTGTGTTCGACTTGCTGGAAATTTTATAGCACTCAAATGTTCCTGCGGGAGTAGTGATGCTTTCCTTAGCCTCCACTTTCCGGTCGGTAATGTTCACCGTAATTTTCATGGGTACAGGACTGCCCACTGCCGACAAAGTAACGGAGCCATTTTTAAGCGTTTGTCCAACTGAAAGTTTGGAAGGTAGCTCCAGATTTTCGCTTTCGATTTTCATTTCGTAGGAAGAAAAGGCTTTCTGCTGTTCTTCCGGAATGAACTTTCGCATGTCCATAATAAAAGTGCCGTTATCGCAGGTGAGCTCCAGTTCTCCCTCGGTAACTTTTTTGCCTTTTTCGTCCCATAGAGTGGAATTTACCGTGGCTATATAACCGGATGTTGTCTTTTTGAATGCGGTTACTTTCTGTTCGTTCTTGCCCGTGGTTTTGCCTTTTGAGTTAAAATTTTCGTAGGTCCAGGCCGTTCCTTCATCAATAACGTAGAATGAGTTACACTGGCCAAAGACAAATGTTGTACAGAAAAGCGTAATTAATAGAATTGACGTCTTTTTCATAAGGTTTGGTTTATTGAAATGGTTAAAATTGTAAAGTCAAGCACTGTGCTAAAGTAACATTTAAAGTTAATTCATGAAGGTAAAGTCTCCAATCAGTTTTTGGTTAAATGTGGTGGCCATAATCACACTTGTTATGGGTATTATTTCCTGTTCTTCGAACAAGGAGTCAGCTAATGAAACGAACACAAACATACCGTATTTAATCTTTAAAATTTTTCCACACGATACCGAAGCGTTTACCCAGGGGCTCGTGGTGACCGATGGCAAGCTGATTGAAAGCACCGGGCAGTATGGCACATCGTGGATTGCAGAAGTGGATATTGCCACAGGAAGGCAAGATAAGAAGGTCATTCTCGATAAGGAATATTTTGGGGAAGGAGTAACCGTGTTGAACAACAAAGTGTATCAACTTACCTGGAAGAACAAGAAAGGTTTTATTTACGATTTTAAATCGTATGAAAAGCTTGGTGAATTTTCATATGATAGCGAAGGTTGGGGCATTACCCATGACAATGTAAACCTGATCATGAGCGATGGCAGCGACAAGCTTTATTTCCTTGATACACTTTCGCTGAAAGCAGTTAAGACAATTTCCGTAACAGAAGGCGGCCGGCCTTTAAAAAACCTGAATGAACTGGAATACATTGAGGGTTATTTGTACGCCAACCTGTGGCAAACCAATTATATCGTGCGCATCGACCCGGTTACCGGAGTTGTATTGGGCCGACTTGATTTAACCAGGGTTGCAGAGGCCGTGTATCCCGGCAATCCCAATGCCGATGTATTGAACGGCATAGCCTATGAACCAAAAAGTAAAATGATTTTAATAACCGGAAAACTCTGGCCGGCCATGGTGGCGATAAAGTTTAGTGAGGGGAGTTAATTACTCAATTCCTCCCCCGATTCGGGGGAGGTGTCCGAAGGACGGAGGGGGTATTTCACCATCTTTTCGATCCTTCAATCTCCATAATCAAATCTTCTCCGTATGCCATCGCTGGTGTTTGATAGCCCGGTTTAAAATTTCCATTCATAATCTTTTCAGCAATAAGCACGCTTGTTTTTGCTGTAAGCAAATAACCGCTAACGGTCTCAAGCCTGGCTTCTGCTTGCTGCCCTTGTTCATTCCACACTTTCCCCCACAAGTAACTTTTGCCGGTAAGCAGTTTTTCTTCCGAAGGGCCACCGGGTTTCTTGTCGACCTGTTTTAGCATCAGGGTTTTCACCCACTTCATGCGCAAAAGCCAATTCAGGTATCGGCTTCGTCTGGCGTTTTTTATCATGCCGGCTGTAGCGCCTGTATACACTTCAATGTTTGGAATACCGGTGCTACGCCACGCGGTTGAAATATCGCCCCAGGGAATGCAAAGGGTTGGCGTTTTAAATGTACCAAAATCAATTTCCAAGGTTTTGTCACCCAGCGCCAGTGGTGTAAGTTTTCCATCTTTTCGGATTTTACCACCATAGCCTAATCCTTCCGTCATACTTTTTTTTGTGCCTCGTGAAAGCCCTCCCTTCGACATGGTGAAGGCAAGTTGAAGGTGCGTTGCGGAGGGCAATTTATTTTTCAGGTGCAAGGCCAGGCAATCAGAGGGAACTACATCGAAGCCTGTTCCGGGTATGATGGTAATTCCTGCTTGTTTTCCTTTTTCATCATAACCAGCCAGCAATTCAAAGACCTCATATTCTCCTGTAATGTCGGTGTAGTGCGTTTTCGTCTCTAAACATGCGTCAGCCATTTTTTTGGCTGTGTGCCTGAAAGGTCCACCACAATGGATAACCAATACGCCTTGTCCTAGTAAATCGAGTAAAGCCGGTTTATCATCAACATCAACTACCTTAAACGGGTAGCCACTTTCTTTGCTTTGTTTTTCCAGCGCCTGACTATTTCGGCCAGCCAATATGACCAACATATTTTTTTTCCGGCATTCATTTACAATCATCTTTCCGGTATAACCATACGATCCGTAAACAATTAATTTTTCCATAGGAAGATTTTGCGTTGATAGAGCCAAAGTAATCCCAGCAAAGGCCCGGGAGCCAATAAAAGTAGTAAGTACTGCGGAGAAAACAGGTGTTGCAAAGCGTTTAATAATTGAATGCTTACAATGGTTATCGCAAAACCTATGCATGTGGTAATAGTAATAGCTGAACCACGAACATGTGGAGGCGCATGAAAGGCCACTAACGCGGAAAATTGTGGTGAATCGGCAACAACCATGAAACCCCAGAAGAACATAAACGCCATAAACACAGGAAAGGAAAACTGAAATACAATTGTTGAAAGCAGACAGCAGAGGGCAGAGCATGCCAAAGCAATAGCGGCAATGGTTTTACTTCCATAACGAAGGGACAATTTTCCACCGATTATGCATCCAACAAAACCAGATGCGATGATGATGAACGACCATTGGGGCAAAGAAAATTCAGATGGGGTGAGGGATTGGTAGTACAGCAGAACGACCGGAACAAATGCCCAGAATGCATACACTTCCCACATGTGCCCAAAGTATCCAAATGCAGGTGCACGAAAAGAACTCAAGTTAAACACTGCCCTTACATCTGCAAATGAAAACCGGAACGATGGTTTATGAAACGGTCCATCCTTAACAAGAAGCCACATACTTAATCCTCCCATAACCGAAAGGGCGGAGACTGAAATGATCAGGGTTGTAGTATCAATGAATCCGGGAATAAGCTTTAGGGCATGAGGAAATGCAGTGCCCAGCACCAAAGCACCCACCAGAGCGCCCAACCAATGTCCAAGGCCATCCTTTTGCCAGTCGGAAGCAATCTTCATTCCTACCGGATATACACCTGCCAAAAAGAAGCCGGTTAGAAATCTGCTGGAAAGGGCAAGTTCAAGCGATGAAAAATTAAGAATACAAAGCAGGTTTGCGCTTGCTGAAATTACACTGCTTATCAAATAGACGAGCGAAGGTGAAAAGCGATCGGATAATCCGATGATAGCAAATAATAATGTACCTGAAATGAAACCAATTTGTACGCTGGATGTAACGTACCCAAGCGCTTTGGCAGACCATTGATAATCGGATTGAAGTTGAGGAAGAATAGCATTAACAGAAAACCACAAGGAAGTGCAGCAAAACTGACTGATAATGATGGTATAAAATATATAGGAGGGCGGCTTGCCTTGCATTAAGTTGTTTATGGTTGATTGAAAGTCGGATATTTATTCAGCCCTAAGCAATCATGATTATTTCTGCGGCTCCACTTCTACTACGAAGTATTTGGTGTCACCCCGCCAGGGGAAACCTGCGTAACGCCTGATGAAATGAAGATTTACCCGCTCACCTGTTAAGGCAACTTCCTGCAGGGCTTCGAGCACTTCTGGTTTGCTTTTATCCACTGAAAAATCCCGTGTTTCGGCAATTGGGCTGGTGTTTTTGAGTGCACCAAAAGACTCCATAGATACTCTTCCTTCATGAGTTTTAAAGATCATACCCTTTTCGGATACACTGAGTACTTTTCCCGCCCAAACACCACGCTCGTAAACACCCCAGTATAAAAAGGCCAGTGTACCGATGCCGAGGATGAGCATCACTAATAGAAAGCGCTTAATGAATTTCATGGTGGTTTGTTTTGCCCGTTGACTAAAACTTTGATTTTCCATAAGGATGAAATGTTGAGTACCGAAGGTAACAATTCTGAAAACAAAAAAGTCGGGTAAAGCCCGACTTTTTATTTGATGATTCCCTACCCCTATACGGTCATAATTTCAACCTCTTTCTTTTTCATCAGGGCATCAATCTTGCTGATGAATTCATCCGTTAATTTTTGAACGGTTCCCTCTGCATCTTTAATGTCATCTTCTGAAGCACCCTTAATTTTTTTCAGGTGTTCATTGGTGTCTTTACGGATGTTGCGAACGCTTATACGCCCCTGCTCACACTCGTGCCCCACCTGCTTAACCAGCTGCTTTCGTCTTTCCTCGGTAAGCATGGGAATGTTTACGATCACTTGTTGCCCATCGTTTTGTGGATTCAAGCCCAGGTTTGCATCGCGAATGGCTTTTTCAATTTCCTGAATAATATTTTTTTCCCACGGCTTAATAAAAATGGTACGCGCATCAGGTGTTGTTAAGGATGAAACCTGGTTAAGCGGAGTCATGTTTCCATAATACGAAACCTGTATACCATCCAACATAGAAGGGTTAGCCTTGCCGGCCCTTATCTTAGTTAGTTCATGACCCACATGATTGAATGCCTTGTTCATGGTTTCCTTAGCGTCTTCGAGGTATAATTCAATTTCTTCCATAAGATTACGTTTTAGTACCGATCCTTATCGCTGGCAAATTTATAAGGTTTAACTAATCAGTGTTCCTGCTTCTTCACCTTTCAGAACTTTCAACAGGTTGCCTTTTTTGTTCATGTCAAAAACAATAATGGGCAGTTTATTTTCCATGCAAAGCGTAAAGGCTGTCATATCCATAATGTTCAGGTTTTTTTCATACGCCTCCTGAAACGACAATTCATTATAACGCACCGCATCTTTAAATTTCTCTGGATCTTTGTTGTAAACACCATCCACCCGGGTTCCTTTCAACACCACATCCGCCTGCACTTCAATGGCACGCAAACTTGCGGTTGAATCGGTGGTGAAATACGGGTTACCAATACCGGCCCCAAAAATAACGATCCGCCCTTTTTCCAAGTGACGGATCGCTCTGCGTCTTATAAAGGGTTCACAAACCTGTTCCATTTTAATACCGGCCATCAGGCGGGTATATAAGCCATGACGCTCAAGTGCACTTTGCAATGCCATAGCGTTAATCACGGTGGCCAGCATACCCATGTAATCGCCCTGTACCCGATCAATGCCCAACGCTTCTGCCTGACCTCCCCTGAAAATGTTTCCTCCCCCGATAACAATGGCCAGTTCAACACCGGATTCCTTAATGGTTTTAATTTCCTCGGAGTATTGTTCGAGTACAGCGGGATCAATGTTGACGGTTTTGTTGGATCCCTGCAGGGCTTCACCGCTGAGTTTGAGCAAAATGCGTTTGTATTTCATGAATTGCGTATAAAAATCCTGTAAATATAAGGTGATTGGGCAATAACTTATAATATTCAGGCGTATCAGACTGAGCCTGATCGGGCCTCGCAGCAGGAGAAAAGTGACTTTTAGAATTCGATTAGCACGTGGCCTTTCTCAACGCTATCGCCTTTTTTGATTTTGATGGATTTGACCACCCCATCCCCGGGGGATTTTAAAATGTTTTCCATTTTCATGGCCTCCAGAATGAGCAGTGGATCGCCTTGTTTAACTTCATCCCCTTCTTTCACTTTTAAGTCGATGATAAGTCCTGGCATGGGAGCTTTTATAGAATTCACTTTGCTGCCGGCTGCGTGATTCATCCCCAACTTCTCCAATAGTAAATCAAATTTGTCTTTTAGATGGACAGTATACTGGTGGTTGTTGATTTTCCAGGTAAATGTTTTGGTGGCAGGGTCAGTCTTTACAATTTCCACCCGATAACTTTTGTGGTCATGTATGATATGAAAGTACCCTTCGTGAACTTGAACTACATCCCAATTTAAGGGTTCACCGTTTATAGTAATACTATCGCCATCCGAATGGACGTCAAACGACTTGTTGTTTACGGTTGCCTGAAACATGGACAAAAATAGAATTTAGAATTTAGAATGTAGAATCTGGAATTGAGAATTTTCGCATAAAACCAGTTCTGGTAAGTGCTATATTCTAACTACTTTCTTACTACCTTTACACCAGTAAGGGGTGCCTCATAATAACGGGCTGAGATTATACCCATGGAACCTGATGCCGGTAATGCGGACGAAGGGATGGCAAATAAACTTGTAAGCATGGCACAGCCCCCTCTGCGCCAGCGGGTTTAACAAAAACTAAAATGTTTAACAGAATGATGTGGACAGTAATGCTTTTACTGTCAGGATGTGTGTTGGCGAAGAGTCAGGTGAGTGGCGTGGTACGCGATGGAAAGACGCAACAGCCTTTGGTTGGAGCCACCGTTTCGCTGTTGAAAGGCGGCAAAGCTACGGTAACCGATAACCAAGGTGTTTTTCAGTTCGATAAACCGGCTGCGGAAAATTTTGAAGTAGAAATCCGTTTTGTTGGATACAAAACCAAACGGGTTACACTTTCATTCGAATTAAATGAAATTTTGCTTGAAGAAAGCACAACACTTACCGATGAAATAATTGTGTTGGCTACACGTGCGGGTGAGAAAACGCCAACCACATACAGCACGATTCATAAACAAACGTTGCGCAAGCAAAACTTCGGTCAGGATTTACCCATTCAATTAAACTGGTCGCCTTCGGTAACCACGACTTCCGATGCCGGAAACGGGGTGGGTTACACGGGCATCAACATCCGTGGAAGCGATGCCACGCGGATCAATGTAACATTAAATGGCATTCCCTATAATGACAGCGAATCGCAAGGTGTGTTTTGGGTAAATATTCCTGACATTTCTTCTTCCACACAAAGCATACAGGTGCAGCGTGGCGTGGGTACATCAACCAACGGCCCAGGTGCGTTTGGCGCGAGCATCAACATCCAAACCAATGCACTGGCTGTTGAGCCTTACGCAGAATATGTGCATTCCTTCGGGTCATTTAATACCTGGCGAAATACGTTGGGTTTTGGTACTGGGTTGATTGGTGATCGCTGGGCGTTTGATGGCCGCGTGTCAAAAATAAGCTCTGATGGATTTATTGATCGCGCTTCTTCCGATTTGTCATCTTATTATTTTTCAGGAGGGTATTATTCAGGAAAAACGATAGTGAAAGCCATTGTATTTGGCGGACATGAAATTACATATCAAAGCTGGTATGGCGTGCCTGAATCACGATTGAACAACGACACCGAAGCAATGTTGGTTACAGCTTCCAATGAGGGATGGAATGAAGAACAAACCCAGTTGCTATTAAACTCGAACAGTCGTACGTTCAATATCTACACGTACGACAACCAGGTAGATGATTACGCGCAGGATCATTACCAATTACATGCCTCCCATCGGTTTACCAAAGGCATTACGGGAAACGTGGCGCTTCATTATACTTATGGAAGGGGTTTCTTTGAAGAGTATCGCATCAACGATAGCTTCAATAATTATGGTTTAGATCCTATTGCGATTGGTGATTCCGTGATCAATAGCAGCGATATTATCCGCAGGCGTTGGCTGGATAATGATTTTTATGGCTTCACCTATTCGCTTCAACTGGAGAAAAATAAATTGAATGCGGTGTTGGGTGGCGCCTGGAACCGGTATGATGGTCGACATTTCGGAGAGATCATCTGGGCACAAGTAACAACTGTTCCGAAAGATTATCGCTACTACTATAATGATGCAACTAAACTGGATTTCACCGCTTACCTGAAAGGAAACTACCAGCTTACTTCTGCGTTGAATGGTTTTCTGGATTTGCAATACCGGAACATTGGCTATCAGACAGCCGGTAACGATAACCGCCAAAATGTATTTGATGTAGATGTCCAGTATTCGTTTTTCAATCCGAAGTTTGGTTTAACCTATGAATTGGGATCGGGACAAAGTTTATATGCTTCATACGCTTTAGCGAATCGAGAACCGGTACGGAAAGATTTTGTCGATAATCCACAAAATCAAACACCCAGGCATGAAGCATTAGGAAACATGGAAGCTGGTTTCAGAAAACAATCCGACAAGACTATGCTGAACATAAACATCTACTGGATGAATTACAAAGATCAATTGGTGCTTACCGGTGCCCTAAACGATGTGGGTGCTGCTATTCGCACCAATGTAGACAAAAGCTATCGGTTGGGAATTGAAGTAGATGGTTCTGTTAAACTTTCTGAGAAGCTTGCCTGGGATGCAAACCTGACGTTAAGCAGAAATAAGATTGATGAGTTTACTGAAATATTGTACGACTATGGTGTAGACTTTGACGAGTTCAATGTAATAACCCGAACGTTTCGTGATACAGATATTTCATTTTCACCGAATATCATTGCAGGTTCTGTATTTCGGTACATGCCCACGAAGGCTACCGAAATTTCCCTGCTCACAAAATATGTTGGTCGTCAATTCATGGATAACACGTCCAATTCATCGCGGCAGTTGGATGCCTACCTGACCAACGATGTGCGGTTGTCGTATGTCTTCAGCCCAAACTTTATTAAAGAACTTCGCTTAAACCTGTTAGTGAACAATGTGTTGGAGGTGGAGTACGAGTCGAACGGCTATTCCTGGGGTTACCTTGGGGGAGGTGAAGAGTTTCGGGAAAATTATTACTACCCACAGGCAGGCAGGCATTTTATGGTGATGTTGAGTGCAAGATTTTAATTTTAAGAGAAGCTCAAAAAACTCTTTTTTCTTTCGCCTCAACCCTTTTTGGCCGGCCTTCGCTTCTCCGAAGGAGAAGGATTGTGTGAGTTTTTAAAGATTCCTTGAATGCAATAGTAGTGAAGGGAGAGGGCGGAACTTCAAACGCTTGTTTGTACTTTTGCTCAACCCTTGTTATGCGCATCAGCAAAAAAATCATTACTGCACTTTTCAGGCTTACCCGTACGTGGAACCTGCTGATTCTGGTGTTTGCTCAATATTTTACAGCATGGTTTCTCCTAAAGAAGGATATTTTTTCTGACTGGAGACTTTTTTTATTGACACTTTCATCGGCACTAATTGCAGCCGGGGGGTACGTTATTAACGACTATTACGATGTCAAGATTGACCTGGTAAATAACCCGAACCGCGTAGTGGTGGGGCGAAGCGTTCCCCGGAGAATTGCCATCCTATTACATGGAGTGCTTTCTTTCTCCGGCATTGCTATCGCGGTTTTATTATCGTGGTGGATTGTACTCATCAATATTTTTTCGGTTTCCTTGCTTTGGTTTTACTCGAACCTGCTTAAACGCCTACCCTTTGTTGGCAATTTAGCAGTTGCCTTGCTCACCGGAATTTCCATTGCTGTTCTGAATGTGCTGTATTACAACAACAACCTGTTGGTGATTATATACGCTTTATTTGCCTTTTTTATGACACTCATTCGGGAAGTCATCAAAGACATGGAGGACCTGAAAGGCGACAACACCTATGGATGTAAAACGCTGCCCATTGTTTGGGGCATTCGAAAAACAAAAAGCTTTATTTATGGAATGCTTGCTGTTTTTGCTGTCGTAGTCTTGTTTATCAACCTGGTGTATGTAAAGCTTCCTTTGATCTATTTTGTCATGATGCTTTTCGTACCGCTTGCCTGGCTGGTTATGCAACTTATCAAAGCAGACACCAAACGCGACTTTTCGTGGTTGAGCAGTTTTTGCAAGGTGATTATGCTGCTGGGTATTTTAAGTATGGCGCTTGTTTAAAGTGTTTGAGTGGTTTTGTGTTTAAGTGTTTATGTTGATGTAGAAATTTTAAGTAAAAATTAAATAGAAGTAAGTTGACTCACGGCACATCAACACATACACGCATCAACACTCACACACATCGCATAGCCATCTTCGCTTCCGGTAGTGGTACCAATGCAGAAAAGATTTTCAAGCACTTTCAGCAGCATGCTACCGTTTCTGTTGCTGCCTTGCTGAGTAATAATCCGCAGGCATACGCTCTGGAGCGCGCGAAAAAGTATGACAAGTCAACATTGGTATTCAATCGGAAGCAGTTCCGCGAAACGCTGGAAGTTGTGGAGTGGTTAAAGGAAAAGGACATAACACACATTGTGTTGGCCGGATTTCTATGGCTGGTGCCAGCAAACCTGATCAGCGCTTACCCAGGCAGGATCATCAACATCCATCCGGCCTTGTTACCCAAATTTGGAGGTAAGGGCATGTACGGTATGAAAGTACATGAGGCCGTGAAGCAAGCCGGTGAAACGGAAACCGGGATTACTATTCATGAAGTCAATGGAAAGTATGATGCGGGTAAAATTTTGTTCAAGGGTATTTGTCCGGTAAGTCCTTCTGATACGCCTGAGGATCTTGCTAAGAACGTTCACATATTGGAGTATGCCTGGTATCCTAAAGTGATCGAAGACTGGATACTAAAAAAATAGGTTACAATATAGAGGTCCTGAGCTTTTAAGGTGTGTTGATTTCATTAAACGGTACATTCGGATCATTATCCGTCCAACTCATTGGGTAATTCTTATCGAGGAACTCCAGTGCATCGGTAGTTAAGTAAAGTGGTTTGAACGTATCGATCATCACGGCCAACTCGTGTGTTTCTTTTGCACCAATACTTTTCTCTACTGTGCCCGGGTGCGGTCCGTGCGGTAAACCTCCCGGATGCAATGTGAATGAGCCACGATCAATACCCCTGCGGCTCATGAAATTTCCTTCGGCATAATACAAAACCTCATCACTGTCGATGTTGCTGTGGTTGTACGGAGCAGGTATAGCCAACGGATGGTAATCGAACAACCGCGGTACAAATGAACAGATCACAAAGTTGTGAGCTTGGAAAGTTTGATGCACTGGTGGTGGCTGATGAATGCGCCCGGTAATCGGTTCAAAGTCGTGAATGGAAAATGCATACGGCCACAAAAAGCCATCCCAGCCTACTAAATCCAGCGGACTGAAATCATAGATGTATTTATGGAGATAGCCTTGCTTTTTGATCTTCATTAGAAACTCACCCCGACTGGTATCCGTAATCAATTCATGCGGAGGACGAATGTCGCGTTCACAGTATGGTGAATGTTCCAGCAATTGGCCGAGGTCGCTACGGTAGCGTTTTACCGTTTCAACCGGAGATGCAGATTCAATAATCAACAACCTCAGCGGCCCTTCTTCAAACTCAAGTTTGTAAATAACTGTGCGCGGTATAACCACATAATCACCTTGCCGGATGTCCAGCTTTCCAAAAGGTGAAATCAACACGCCCTTTCCATCGTGGATATAGATAACCTCATCACCCTCAGCATTTTTATAGAAGTAATCCATTTTGCGTTGCGTGGGCGAGCAGATGGAAATTGAACAATCACTGTTTTTTAATAATACTTTCCGGGCTTCCAGGTAATCTGTTCCTGTTGTTTTTACCTGCGATGTGTTCAGGTGTGTTTGACTCAAGCTATAATCCTCCACGATTTTTGGTCCATACTTTACGGGTTCGTTCAGCTTTTTAATCCGGGTAGGTGGATGGATGTGGTATAGGTTCGAGTAAATACCCGAGAATCCTTCAGAACTTACCAGTTCCTCCTTATATAAACTTCCATCCGGCTGGCGGAACTGGGTGTGGCGCTTGTGGGGGATATTTCCAAGTCGATAGTAATACATAGCTAGTGGTGATTAGTCGAGCTAAAGTAAGAAAACCATTTTGGATTCTTAGTGATGTCTGCCGGAATCAGCTTTCAGGTTACATGGCCGAACGGTTCAACTCGGGTATCCGGTCGAACAATTTAATGGCCTGCAGAAAAATTTCGTTGGTTTCGTTGATAATTGGAAACAAACCATCATTACCCCATATTCTGCGCGCTATCTGTGCTTTTACATGCAGTTGAAATATTTTCTTGTTCCGCTGCAGGTCTTTGTAGTCGGGCTTAACTTTACTGCGCTGACCAATGGCTATTAACTCATTTAGCATCTGATCTGTGACATTGAATTTGGTTCTGAACTGTTCAAACCCTTTGCTCTCCAATTCATCTTTATGATGGTGCGCATAGTTAAAGGCAAACTCATAGATAGAAAGTGAAGAGTAAAGTGCATTCAGGTAATGACTGTTCATGGACGTATCCAGCGGAACAAAGTAATCGGGCATAATTCCACCACCACCATAAACAGAACGTCCATTAAGGGTGGTGTATTTCAGCGAGTCATTAAGCTTGATACTGTCGGCAGAAAAGAATTCGCCTTTTTTGTAACGTTCAATAATATCGAGGGAATAGTCATCTTCATCATCGTAAGGTTTTTGGATTGACCGGCCACTGGGTGTGTAATACCGTGAAATGGTTAGACGCAATTCAGAACCATCACTTAAATCGAAAGGGTTTTGCACTAACCCCTTTCCAAAAGTTCTGCGGCCTACAATTAGGGCACGGTCGTTATCCTGTAAGGCTCCGGCCAGGATTTCCGAAGCGGATGCACTTCCTTCATTCACTAAAATGATCAGATCGCCAGTTTCGAAGCTCCCCCGCGTAGTAGAAAAAGCATTGGTATTGAGGCGCTGTTCTTTTCCATCAGTGTACACAATTTTTTTATCGGCTGATAAAAATTCGTCAGCCAGGTCAATAGCCATGCTCATGTACCCTCCACCATTACCCTGCAGATCGAGCACAAGTTTCTTCATGTCTTGTTCCTTCAGTTTGCTCAGTGCTTTGCTGAACTCTTCATAGGTGGTGGCTGAGAAGCGGTTCAATTTGATGTATCCTATTTCAGCATTCACCATGTACGATACATCAATGGAGAATTGAGGAATTTTATCGCGTACAATATTGAAATCAAGAACTTGGTTGCCGCGCAGCATCGTTACTTTCACCTCGGAGCCACGAGGTCCTTTGAGTTTACGCATTACATCTTGTGTGGTAATGCTAATACCGGCAACATTTTCATCATCTACAGCTATTATTTTATCGCCAGAACGAACGCCTAGTTTTTCGGATGGACCGCCACTGAGGGGTGTCACCACCACAATGGTATCCTGGAAAATATTGAATTCAACACCTATGCCATCGAAATTACCGCGCAATTCCTCGTTGGCGGCTACACGATCGCTGGCCGGAATATAATGCGAGTGAGGGTCAAGCTTGGAGAGCAGGTGACGGATAGATTCATCAACCAGTTTATCGGTCTTAATATCGTCTACATATTTGGTGTCAATATAGGTAAGCACCTCCCTAAGTTTCTGTACATCTTTGGTTACATCGCGTGAAGGTTTGCGTGAATTAAAGCTGGTCCCAATAAAAACTCCGGCTGCCAGGCCAATGCATAAAACCAGGGGTAGGCGTATCTGATAGGGTGTATTTTTCGGTTGTTCGCTCATGTTCTTTTAAATCGTTCTCCTTTTAACGGGTAAGAATAACAAATGTTAAGCACACTTTTTTTCACTTAAAACATCAAATTTCCGGAAATAAAAGCGTTTAATCTGCAGTTGGGGTGTCCCTGTGCTATTTTTAGGCGGTTTATCTATATTTGATGGATAGTTATGGAGGTTTCAGGATTAAAAAGTAGGCTGGTCGGTCAACTCGTTGACGAAAATTATGTACACGCTTATGTATTGTTTTATTTTGGAATCCGCTTTGAGGAGTATTCAGCGTTTACCCTTGAGCAAGCCTGCTTTGATAAGGGTTTGCAGGTTGATCAGGTAGTACGGGAGTTGGAGTCTCCCACCCATCTTCGCGAAGCTGAACTTCCATTGATTTCCTATCCCATTGATCTGATTATTGAATACCTCAAGCATTCTCATTTTTTATTCATAAAGCATAAGCTTCCGTACATTGCCAAACTGGTGGAGGGTTTTAAGGCTACAACTAAAGATTACTATTCCATTGAACGTGACTTGAAAATAGTTTTTCCAATGTTCGTGGAAGATTTTATTCACCACATCTACGAAGAGGAGGATACGCTGTTCAGTTACATAAAAGCCCTCGACCGTGCGTCCAAAGGCTCTTACATTCCAATACGGTTGTACCAGTTGATGGAACGCTGCTCCGTTCAGAAATTTGCTGTGGAGCACGATGTACACGATGATGAAATGCAAGGTATTCGTAAGATTACCAACGACTACGCGGTACATCCGGAGGCTCCGCTTCGCGTGAAAGTGATTTATAATGAATTGAAGGATTTTGAAAAAAGTCTGATCACGCACGCGCGCATTGAAAATGAAATTCTTTTTCCTAAAGCCATGATGCTTGAAACAAAAGTGAAACAGATTTTTGTTGAGCGCATCCGGTTCAACTAAATCATGGGCAGAATTCTGGCCATTGATTATGGAACAAAACGTACCGGGCTTGCCGTTACTGATCCACTTCAAATAATTGCTACTGCCCTGGAGACAGTTTCATCGGATCAGCTCCTGAATTTTTTGAAAGCCTATTTGGAAAAAGAACCGGTAGATTCATTTGTAATTGGGATGCCCCGCACACTTAAGTATGAAGATTCTGAAACAGCGCCTTTAGTCCGCAGGTTTATTTTATCCCTGAAGCAAGCCTTCCCCGAAAAACCTATTCATGAAGTTGATGAGCGATTCACCAGCTCCATCGCACAGCGAGCCATGATTGAAGGAGGCATGAAAAAAAAAGACCGGCAGGTGAAAGGTAATGTGGATAAGGTAAGTGCCGTGTTAATCTTGCAGGCGTTTATGGAATCGCGCTGATTACTTTTCGAGAGGCCTACTCAAATCAAAATCAGCGTGGAAGCGCAGTTGACCATCACGCTTTAAAATGTAGCTTAAGGTTTTTTTATCAGCACTTAAAACCAAACTCCATTCATTGGTGGCAGCTGCTGGAATCAGTTTAGCCGTGTAGTCATCAGCAGGAAAGGATTGCTCAACAGAACTTCCGCCTGTGTTGGCATAACCACCATACATTGTTACTTCATCAGGGGTACCATCGGCATGTCGGTGGTCGTGCTTTAGCAACAAGCCCTTTTCATCAAGCGTAAGCACCCAGGTTCTGGATTTATCTTCACCTACCTGAAAGGGAATTCGTACCTCATTATCGTCACAGGTTGCAACCTTAATTTTAAGCGCCTGACCTTTAAAGGGGTTTTTATCGCCCTCCGGAAAGACGGCTTTCCCCGTAAAGGACTGACCGCAAAACTTTTTCAGGTTATTCAGGAATTCCTTTTGAGTAGGTGGTGTTGCCGCCATGATGAGCAGTGAGACAACCATGATAATAGATAAATTGCGCATGTTCAATAATACACAAACCCAGTAGATATCAATTTAAAAAGGTGTGAATAATAATTAATTTTGCCCTTGAAAACAGTTAGAAAGCACATGGTTTACCCGATTGTAATGTATGGCGACCCCGTTTTGCGACAGCGTGCCAGGGATATTGAGCAGGGAACGGATTTGTCGCAATTAATTGAGGATATGTATGAAACGATGCACAACGCCCAGGGTATAGGGCTGGCGGCCCCTCAAATTGGAAAAGCCGTTCGTCTTTTTGTGGTGGATGGCACCGTGTTGGATAAAGATGATGACGAATCTGAAGAGGGCATGGAGAGCTTTAAGAAGGCTTTTATAAATCCTGTGATGGTGGAGGAATTGGGAACCCCCTGGGACTTTGAAGAGGGGTGTTTAAGTATTCCTACTATCCGCGAAAAAATTTCGCGCAAGGACACCATCAAAATCAGGTATTATGATGAACAGTGGAATCTGATAGAGGAAGAATATGATGGTATGAAGGCACGCATTATCCAACACGAATACGATCATATTGAAGGGAAACTCTTTATTGATTACCTCACTCCATTAAAAAAGCGTTTGCTAAAGGGCAAGCTGAACGACATTAGCCGGGGTGATGTGAAAACTGAATATCGCATTCTGGCACCCCTCAGAAAGTAATTCAACCTGAAAAATATAGGATTCAAGTCAGGGCTTCTCTAAAAACTCCGTTTACCCTTCTCCGTTTCGGAGAAGGACCAAGATGAGGTAGACTAAAAGATGTTTTTAGAGATGCCCGTTAGTGAATTTGACTAAATTTAAATCTTGAAAACGAGTATCTGATTAACTTCCCAAAATCCTAAAACACCACAGTTTTAACACCTCACCCCTGCCTGCGGTAGGCATGGACGGGGTGAGGTTTAAGGCATCAAGCGGATACTCAGAACTCTTAAATTTTAAATCTTGAATATTACTTCACGTCTTCCCGATGTAGGTACCAGCATTTTCGCCATTATGTCGAAAATGGCAAACGATCATGGTGCCATTAATCTTTCACAGGGTTTTCCTGATTTCAACGTTGACCCGGTTATCATTGACCTGGTGCATCGCTATATGCAAGAGGGTTATAACCAGTATGCTCCGATGCCGGGTGCTCCGGCTTTGCGAAAAATAATTGCTGAAGTGATTGGTAACACCTACTCAAGAGCTATCGATCCGGAAGCGGAGATTACGATAACAGCCGGGGCAACAGAAGCACTTTATGCAGCCATTGCTGCTTTAGTACATGCCGGTGACGAGGTGATTGTTTTTGATCCGGCTTACGATTCCTATAATCCGGCTATTCGGTTAAATGGTGGCATTCCTGTTCACATCAACCTTCGCTATCCCGATTTTTCTATTGACTGGGATGAAGTGAAGGCACGCATAACTCCGCGAACGCGGATGATTATGATTAACACACCCCACAACCCCAGTGGCACTGTGTTACGTGCAGGTGATCTTAGTGTGTTGGAAAAAATAACCCATGAGCATGACCTGATCGTGTTAAGCGATGAAGTATATGAACGCATTATTTTTGATAATATTAAACACGAAAGTGTGTTGCATTACCCCGCACTGGCGCAGCGCAGTGTAGCCATGTTTTCCTTTGGAAAAACATTTCACGCTACCGGCTGGAAGGTGGGTTATGCAATAGCCCCGGAGTACCTGATGAGGGAAATCCGGAAGACGCATCAGTTTATAACCTTTTCGGTGAACACGCCCGTTCAGTTAGCGTTGGCTGAATACTTGAGCAGCCCTGAGCATTATGAAAACCTCGGGAAGTTTTACCAGCAGAAACGCGATTATTTTCTGGCTGGAATAAAAGGCTCATCGTTTGAACCCATGATTTGTCACGGCTCATATTTTCAATCGCTCTCCTATGAAACCATTTCATCCTTGCCCGAAAGGCAAATGGCGGAGCAGCTAACAGTGAAGCATAAAGTTGCTTCTGTTCCGGTCTCCGCGTTTTATAACGACAAAACGGATAATAAACTTTTGCGTTTTTGTTTTGCAAAGTGTGAGGAAACCCTGGATAAAGCCATAGAGATTTTGAGAAAATTATAATTTTCCATCTTCTGTCGCGTGAGACAAAGAAGTATATGCTAGGATTATGGCATATTGATACTTGTTAATGCTGGTAGTATGCAAACTCACCTAATTGTCATGCCGGCCTGCGAGCCTGCCTTCCGGTAGGCAGGCCGGCATCTCCTGGATCGCGGGTCAATGCCCGCGATGACCAAAATGTAGTTTTGGGTATGTTTACGGACTATCAATATGTTCATTGTCAATTGCTGACTTCTTTTGTTATTTGCACCTGAATCAACCACCATGCAAGACCTAAAAATCACACTGATCCAATCGGATTTATACTGGGAAGAAATTGATGCCAACCTATCTTCATTTGAAGAGAAAATCTGGCAGGTAGGGCAGGATACCGATGTGATTGTATTGCCCGAAATGTTTACCACAGGCTTTACCATGAATGCCCCTAAGCTAGCCGAGCATATGAACATGCGCACCTTTAAGTGGATGCGCCAGATGGCTGACCAGACCGGAGCGTTGATCCTGGGAAGTTATATTGTTACGGTACATGAACGTTACTACAACCGGATGGTGTGGATGGAGCCCGGAGGAAATTTTAAGACCTACGACAAGCGTCATTTGTTCCGCATGGCGGTAGAACATAAAACTTATTCGCCCGGAGAGAGTATGCTCGTGGCCTCCTGGAAGGGCTGGCGAATCTGTCCGTTGATTTGTTACGATTTGCGCTTCCCGGTGTGGAGCCGCAATACGTACGATATAACGTCCAAACGCCTGGATTATGATGTGTTGCTTTTTATAGCCAATTGGCCTACGGCCCGCGTAGATGCCTGGGATGCGTTGCTTAAAGCTCGGGCAATTGAAAATCTCAGTTATGTGGCGGGTGTTAACCGGGTCGGGTTTGATGGTAATGGCATTGAATACAATGGGCATTCTTCCATCTATTCGCCCAAAGGCGAACTTATGTTTATTTCTGAAGGCACGGAGGCCATTAAAACAATTGAACTTAATGCGCATTCGTTGCAGGCTTTCCGCGATAAGTTTCCCGCCCACCTCGATGCGGATGACTTTTCGATTGAGCTGGGGGAGTTTGAACAAGATTTTTTATCTGGACAAAGTTGAGGCATAACCATCCATCTGGATGAAGAAAGCAATTTTCGGCCTGATCTCATCAATACTTACACGCACGTCCTTTTGGTTACTGATAGTGGGTGTAGCACTCTATAACCTCAATAAGTATTATCTACGTTTTCTACCCATGGAGAACGCTTTTTTTCGGATCATTACGGATGTATGGCCCAATGCCATGATTGTTATCATTTTCTTTTTAGTGTTGGTATTGTTGCGGCCAAACCAAATGCCCGCTACACAAAAACGCAGACTATATTATGGTGGGTTGTTTTTTTTCTGTCTCGTGTTAGGTGTTGAAGAGTACACCGGTGTGTTCAGGATGAGCCGGGTTGCGGATATAAACGATGGATTGGCCAGTGGTGTTTCTGCTGGAGTATTAGTGGTGGCCTATGAAGTGAAAGGGTATTTTGGTAATAGGGGCTAACCACGGTTATACTATTACAAATACCAAGTCCCTTATCGCTACCGCTCCAAACTCAACTCAAACTCAGCCAACACGGGCAGGTGATCGGAGGGATAGTGTTTTTCATCATGGTCTTCAATTACTTTATAGCCACGAAGAATCCATTCTTTGGTATGAAAAATAAAATCAATCGCTCTGCATTCCAAGGCACCTACTTCAAATCCGCAAAAAGTACCGGTTTGATCATTAACAGGCTTGGTGTCCTGTAGAAGTTTGTCTTTTACCAGGGTTTGGTAGGGCGGCTCGCTTCGCTCGCAATTAAAATCTCCTGTGAGTATTATGGGAAGGTTCACATTTTTTTTCCGCGTGTCGCTTATCAGATGGGCTATAGCTACGGCACTGAAATTTCTGGCCTCCTTACCAACATGATCGAAGTGGGTATTAAAAATTCCAAATTCTCGTTTTAGTTCTTTGTCGTAGAGGCGTGTGGTGGTAACAATGCGGGTTATGGCCGCATCCCAGCTTTTACTGCCGGGTACTTCCGGTGTTTCGGATAGCCATTGCGTAGCGTTTTCCAACAATCCAAAGCGCCCGTGTCTATATAAAATAGCACTGTACTCGCCCATTTCTTTTCCATCATCACGGCCAACGCCTGCAAAGGAATAATCCGGAAGAATGCGGGTGAGATCGTGGAGTTGGTGGCGGAGGGCCTCTTGAACCCCAATAATATCAGGATTGTATTTGCGGATAAGGGCAGCTACTTTTTCAATGCGGTTCGGCCATGCATTAACACTATCACCCGGATTATCAAACCGGATGTTGTACGTCATTACCTTAACCGGCTGGGTAAATGCCAAACTACTCATGAGGAAACACAGAAATACAGAAACTATCCGCATTCCGAAATTTACCGATACCGCAGGAATAAATCAGGTTAAATTCTAATGAAGTGTACTTTAAAAGGCCTCAACTGCCTTTACTTCATTGGGCATCATGCGGGTAAAGAGGTTTTCAATTCCCGCTTTAAGGGTAACCATGGAGGATGGGCACCCGCTGCACGACCCCTGTAACTTCACTTTTACGATTCCCTCACTAAAAGAATGATAGGTGATGGCACCACCATCTTGTTCTACCGCAGGGCGAATGTATTCTTCCAGAATCGCTTTTATTTTTTTAACCGTTTCAGGTTCATCCGCTTCAGCAACCGTCTCCGCTTCATTCATTTCAATGATAAACCTGCCGGATTCCAGGAATTTTGTGATGTGATCTTTTAGCACATTCTGGATTTCAATCCACTCCACATCTTCGCGTTTGGTAACGGTAACGAAATTGCTCATATAGAAAACCCGTTCTACAAAAGGATAATCGAATAACTCCTGTGCCAGGGGTGCGTGGGCTGTGCTTTCGCGTGTAGGAAAGTCAAAGCTCATCGCTTCGGGCACCAGCATTTCGTTCACCACAAATTTTAAGGAATTCGGGTTTGGGTTTGATTCCAGGTAAATGGTAATATTTTTTGGAACAGTGGTCATAATTCTAAGGTTGGTATTTACTAAAACAGTAGCCTGCAAATTTAGTTCATTGCCGGTTCTTTTCGAAAGCCATCTTCTGTTGTGGCCACAATGCTGGCTACAACCGTATCTCCGGTAACGTTTACAATGGTTCGGCACATATCCAATGGGCGGTCAATGGCAATGATTAAAGCTAAGCCTTCCGGGGAAATGCCAATCGCGCCCAGTACAATAACGAGTGTGATGAGTCCTGCACTTGGAACTGCCGCAGCCCCAATTGAAGATAAGGTTGCCGTTAAAATGATCATAAGTTGATCCGCAATAGTCAGGTCGTGACCGAAGGCTTGCGCAATGAACACCGCGGTAACCGCCTGGTGAATGCTGGTACCATCCATGTTAATGGTAGCACCAAGAGGTAGTACAAAGCTTGTTATCTCTTCTTTAATCCCCAGATTTTTCTCCGCACACTCCATCGTAACCGGTAAGGTAGCAGCACTGGAGCTGGTGGAGAATGCCATGATCTGGGCCGGAATAATTCCTTTCAGAAATTGTTTGTATTTGATGTGTGTGAACATTTGCATGAACAATGGATAGATCACAAGAACCATGGCTGCCAGGCTGAGCAATACGGTTATCGCGTACACGCCCAATGCACTGAACAATTCCAGCGCTTGTTTCGGATCGTCACCGGCAAAGTCAACAATAAGGGCACCGATTAACGCAAATACCCCAATCGGGGAGTAGTGCATAACGATGTCTACGATTTTCAGAATCACCTCATTCACACCATCAAAAAATCCCTTTACATAAATTCCTTTCTGTTCGGGTATCATAATCAGCGCAATGCCGAATAGGATGGCAAAGAATATTACCTGGAGCATGTTGCGGTTTGAGCCCATCGAACCAAAAATATTTTCCGGTACAATGTCAACGATAACCTGTAAGGGACCCGATTCTTTTAGTTTTTGTGCATCGGTAACTTTAAGGTCAACATCCTTGGCGTACTTCTCAGAGAGTTCAACTTGTTTTTCTTTTGATAGAAAGTTTCCAGGCTTGATGGTGTTTACGGCAACCAGGCCCACAATGATTGCGATAACGGTGGTTACCAAATAAAAGCTAATGGTCTTTCCGCCTATGCGGGAAAGTTTTGAAATGTCTTTCAGGTTTGATACACCACTGATCAACGAAACAAGTATTAGCGGAATGGCGATCAACTTTAACAAGTTGATGAAAATGGTTCCGAAAGGCTTTATCCAATCGGAAATAAACGGGCCCCAGTGCAGAAAAATGGAAACCAATCCAAGCACAATACCCAAAAACATCCCGATAAAAATGCGGATGTGTAGCGGAATTTTCTTCATAATGTGAACACCATATCCGCGCAATTTATGAGTTTGTGGTGCTAAACAAATACCGCTTAACGTGATTTATTTAGCCCGGCTGACTTTCAGTTACGGGTTCCATCAATTCGCCTTCTGAGCTGGCAATAACGGTAGCAACGGTTGAGTCGCCCGTAACATTAACAACGGTACGAAGCATATCTAACGGTCTGTCGACCGCGAGGATTAGCGCTAATCCACTGGGGTCAAGCCCCACGGCCTCCAGTACAATGATAAGCATAATGATGCCTGCACCAGGAACAGCCGCTGCCCCAATAGAGGAAAGTACGGCTGTCATTAAAATCGTTAGTTGCTGACCAAGGGAAAGATCAAGCCCAAAGGCCTGCGCAATAAACACAGCAGAAACACCTTGGTGGATGCTGGTCCCATCCATGTTAATGGTAGCGCCTAACGGCAACACAAAACTTGCTACTTCTTCCGAGATGCCAAGATTTTTTTCTGCGCAATCAAGGGTAACGGGCAAGGTAGCCGCACTGGAACTGGTAGAGAAGGCTAGTACCTGAGCAGGCAAAATCCCTTTCACAAAACGCAGGTATGGCATTTTTGTGAATGCCTTAAGAATTAAGGGATAGGTTATAAAAACCATGACGGCCAATCCCAACACTACGTTAAGACTATAAACCCCGAGGGCTTTCATCAATTGAATATCAATATTCAAACTGGCGAGTAACGCAAATACCCCAACGGGCGCAAAACGCATGATCAGGTCAACAATTTTTAAAATCACTTCGTTGGCACCATCAAAGAATGATTTTACCGGCCTTATTTTATCTGGTTTGGCCAGAATCATGGCTACCCCAAACAACATGGCGAAGAAAATGATCTGTAACATATTCGAATTATTCGACATGGCGCCAAAAACATTTTCCGGTACAATGTCTACCAGAATTTGCAACGGACCGTCATCCTTTACATCATGTGCAGATGTTATACGAATATTTATGTCCGAGGCATACGCATTACCCAGTTCTTCACGTTTTTCCGGTGTAAGAAATTTTCCTGGCTTTATTACATTAAC
This sequence comes from uncultured Roseivirgaceae bacterium, assembly GCA_964597075.1. Lineage (GTDB taxonomy): Bacteria > Bacteroidota > Bacteroidia > Cytophagales > Cyclobacteriaceae > UBA2336. Next base: position 28,059 of record CAZQXC010000013.1, read on the forward strand.
CAACACTAAACCGATCGCTACAGCAACAACGGTAGTGGCCAGATAAAATATAATGGTGCGACCACCAATTCGGCTAAGCTTTGAAACATCAGTAAGATTGGAAATTCCATCAATCAGTGAAAAAATGATGAGCGGAATGGCAATCAGTTTTAGGGCATTGATGAATATAGTGCCCCAAGGCTTTATCCACGCTGTTGTAAATTCGGTGAGGCCAATCGATTCAGCACTGAGCCCCCACACCATACCCAATGCCATACCGATGAGTATTTTACCATAAAGCGGAAGTCGTTTCATCTTCATGGCTTAAAAATAAGAGTATTTGTATAAGATGCAGTCCTTATTTTGGATTAATGGAGACCCGTGTAGTTATAGTTGCGAAACTTTTGCCCGCAATAGAAAATCAGAGAGCACCAATGCGGCCATGGCCTCAACAATGGGTACTGCCCGCGGAACCACACACGGATCGTGTCTCCCTTTTCCGCTTAAGGTAACTTCATTTCCTTCTTTGTCTACACTTTGCTGATCCTGCATGATGGTGGCCACGGGTTTAAAGGCCACGTTGAAATAAATATCTTCTCCATTGCTGATGCCGCCCTGCACTCCACCTGAATGATTGGTTTTCGTTCTGATATTTTCTCCCTCTTTAACAAACTCATCATTGTGTTGCGAGCCCATGAGTTTTGTTCCCTCAAAGCCACTGCCGTATTCAAAACCTTTAACAGCATTTATACTGAGCATGGCTTTGCCTAATTCAGCATGAAGTTTATCAAACACCGGCTCACCTAAACCCGGTGGAGTATTTTTGATCACACAGGTCACCATGCCACCAATCGTGTCGCGGTTAAGTCGCGTTTGATCAATGAGGGCTATCATTTTTTCGGCTGTTTCAGGATGCGGACATCGAACAATATTGTCTTCTGATTTAGAAAGATCAAGCGTTATGTAGGCCGGAGCCTCAACATTACCCACGCTGGAAACATAAGCCTGAATGTTGATAGCTTCCTTTCTGAGCAACAGCTTGGCAATTGCTCCGGCAGCTACGCGGGCAGCCGTTTCACGGGCTGAACTTCTTCCACCACCGCGGTAATCGCGAATACCGTATTTGGCTTCGTAGGTATAATCGGCATGGGAGGGGCGAAATGTATTTTCCAGGTGACTGTAATCTTTGCTTCGTTGATCCTGATTTTCAATGACAATGGCTATAGGCGCCCCGGTTGATTTTCCCTCAAATACACCGCTGAGGATTTTAAATGTATCATCCTCTTTTCGTTGGGTAGTAATTTTTGATTGCCCCGGCTTTCTGCGATTCAGTTCTTCCTGTATAAAAGATTCATCTATTTCAAGTCCAGCCGGACATCCGTCAATCACCACACCAATAGCCAGACCATGCGATTCGCCAAAGGTGGTAATGCGAAAAAGTTTGCCGTATGTATTCATTAATTCAAAAATCAATATTCAAAATTTTCTGGCAGGGTTCAAAGTTTTAACTTTGAATCTTGAGTTTTGAATTATTTCTTAAACACAAGATAAGCTGATCCGGCCAACATCACCAAAATAAAGATGTTCATTACGATTTTCAGCCAACGATCATCGGATATGGTTCTCAATGAGTTGTCTGTAAAACCAATCTGGTCGTAGAAAGAACCAGCATCCACCGATTCAATTACTTCATTCTTTAAACTCTCCCCTTGAACCACAACCGCTGCTTTAGCAACCAGGGTGTCGTAGGTTTTTTTTGTGGGATTAAAAAACACCCATTTAAAATCATCCCGTAACTTAAATTCGCCTGGTTCCTTTGGAATAATAAAATAGCTGAATGTTTTGCTTCCGGTAACACGATTGTTATCACGTCTGATGTTTTGACGAACGTTAGGTTCATAAAAATCGAAGTTGGGCGTATTTTTTACTTTGGGTTTTTCCACAGAAGAAATATTGCCCTCCCCATAAATAATAAAGTCGTACGAAAAGCTCTTACCGGTTTCCAATGCCGTTGAGCTGATCTTTTCCTCTAACCGATAATCACCTACAGCTACCTGTTTACTAAGCGGATGTGGAGGGAGTTCCTTAACGTTTACAGTTTTAGGCTTAGAATAAAAAGTTTTAAAATCTTCTTGCCGGTTCTGTCCGAAGAAGGAAGGATTCTTCGCTACTTTATATTTTAACATTTCCAGAGGTACGCTGGGAAAGGTTACCGATTCTGCATTTAAGGGAAAGAAATTTGCCTGGTACATTTTATACCGGGTGTACATTTTTCCACTTACGTTTATCCGTTCACCTTCAATGTTTTCAATACTAAAATTCTCCTCCCAGCAGTTGGCAGGTTTAATCTTTTTTAAAATCTCCGAAAGTTGCTTGCTGATTTGATGCCAGTAGAGCGGTGCTTTGTTGTCCTCTGCAACATAAAAGGCAAGAACAGCATTAAATCCTTCGCCAACGTAAACTTCATCTTTGCCTGTAGTAAGAGCCAGAAAAGCATCCTCCTTGATATCCATGTATTCTGTTCGTGGTGAGCCATAGGTATTATCGCGTTCAAAAAAACTTCGAAATGGATCATGCTGTCTGGGTTGTGTTACTGGCGCACCAACCGTTACCTTTTTTCCCGGGGAAGAAATTACCTGTTCATTTATTTTCATTTTAAAGGCAGGCACTATAATTACGCCCTGGCGAGCAGGAAGGTAGGTCATGGTAATGCTTTGAGATGACGAGATCTGACCATTAATCATGCTGGTTTGCGAGGAGGTTGACTGGCCACCCTTGGCAAAACCCTTAATGTCGGGAAAGTTATCAATACTCTTTAATCGTTCATTTTGAATAGTTGCGGTAATGGTCCATCCCTGGTTCTGCCCGATTTCATCGGGTCCCAGAGTTATCTGGATGGTCTGTCCGTTTGCGGTCGTTGCTGCTAAACTCGTTAGTAAAAGGGAAAAAAGAACGATTATCGATAAATCCAGCCTCATGCTCAATCTCTGTACCAAAATGATCGTTTAAAATTAAGAATGTTCTTTCAGTTGATTTAACTCTGTGCTAAATTTAACGTATATAAGCGTAATTATTTTTAAAACCGTTCCTTACTTGTTGCTATGTTAAATTATGTAAAGAAGGTGCTCACTAAAGTGAGTTTTGACGCCCAGCTCTTTGAAAAAGAGCTTCGAAAGGCCATCAACTTGTTGATTGGCGATGACATCCGGGAGCTCAAACAGTGGTGTTATACCCGGTTTGGGAATCAGCATGAGGCGATCTTGAATCGCTGCTTTGTGTTAGGGTAAATAGTATGAATAGCCCCCTTGCCAACAGCAAGGGGGTTTTAATTTAAAAGATATTGTCACGTAAGCCTACTACAGTTCTGAAACGACTTGCACCTGAAGCCATAATCTGGATAGTATCCTTGATTGCATTGGCAGTTTATTACCCTAATAATCATGGGCACTTTACCCTTTGCCCGCTCAGCAATCTTGGATTTGATTTTTGCCCGGGCTGCGGCCTGGGAGGATCCATTTCTTATTTATTTCATGGTGAAATAACAAACTCCTTGCAGGCGCATCCGTTAGGAATATTTGCAGTAATTATTTTAACTTATCGGATTGTTTCACTTTCACTAACCCAATACCAACACTATGGCAAAAATAATTGAAATCATGCCCGAGCTTACCGGGGAAGAAATGGTGTACGTTCAAAATCTTATCAAAGATTGGGATGATGAGAAAGCGCGAAGTTTTGCAACGGTTTATCGTCCGCGCAGAAGGGATCCCCAAATGATTTTGATTGTGACCATTATTGGTTTATTGGGTATTGCGGGCATTCAACGGTTTGTGACGGATCAGATTGGTATGGGCTTATTGTATTTCTTTACGGCAGGCCTTTGCTTAATAGGAACCATTGTGGATCTGGTAAATTACCAGCGGTTGGCGTTCGAATACAACCAAAAAATTGCCAATGAAGCAGCAACCATGATCCGCTGAATTCAGCATTCAGGAATCAAAAAAACAGACTGATCCGCCTACCCACGTTTTATTCATGTTAAATTTTACGCCAATCATTTCGCCCCGGCTTAAGCGGGCGAGATTGGTAACTAAACGTGGACGCGCCTGTCCTTTTTCCCAAACAAACAACAACCTGATTTCGGTTTTCACCAAACCATCGGGAGCCTGAATAACCGGCTCATATTGAATTTTTCGCTGAAGTAAAAAATTATGGTGTTCCTGATTTGGTATGGCCTGCAGGTCTTCTTTTTTAACGTGGAATATTATCCCACTACCTGAGAACGAAAAGAGTGGCTTTAAAACATAATTTTCCAGATCATCGGGAAAACAATCGTAGTCGCTTAGAAATTTGCATTCCGGAACGTATTCACTTTTAATAAAGGGCATGGTGAATTTGCTGATGCGAAAAAACCAGTTGGGGTGCCCGGCCCATTCCACATCAACTTCTTCGGTGAGGTTAAAATCAAGTTGTAAATCTTTACGGGCCGTAAGCTCATCAAAAATCACACGGTTGTAAATCCGTTTCACCTGAGTTTTCTTTCCATTATTGGAATGAAATAATTTTCTTCCTTCCCGCTTTATATCACCAATATGCACAGGCTCAATACCCGTGTAATCTTTGGTTACCACAAAATCGATAGCGGTATTTTGCTGGAGCGGATCAATTTCTAACAGCACCACTTCGGCCGGATCATGGCCATTCAGCAATATTCTTTTAATCAAATGTTGATATTCAGTGCTGTTCAAACCAACATGTGAATTCAGGTTTTCTGGAATAGGAAAATGTTCGCGGTAACGGTTTGATAGAAAATCCTGCCAGCAATACAAAGAAGGAAAGCCCTGCATTTCGATTAGCTGAGGCTGTAATTCACCAACTGCTGATTTAACAATACCAAAATCGAGTGCCAGAAAGAGGGTGTGCTCATCTTCATTGGGCACATAAAGGTTTTTTGGAATGGCTCTTTCTGTGTTTTTTTTCAGCGCGTCACTAACCAAAAGGTCAATGATGCTTTCGGAAGCGAGGATTAACTTTTCTTTGAGATTTTTATCGACAAAGACAGGTGTTTCAGCAACCCTGAATTTTACCGGCAGATCATAGTGACGGTTAAGGGCGTCAATAAAATTAGTATACTTTTCTTCTGAAAAAAACTGGTTGTATTCGCTCCTGGCCGATTCGATCATAATGAAACTGAGGCTAATTGTGTTTGAAGACCCATCATTAAAAAACGGGGCACAACCGCATGATAGGTGGCCATGATTTTATCAGGATCACTCAGGTGTTCTAACATGTCCCAGTATTTTTGTTCACCGTGCTTGTGTATTACCAGGTCTTTCTTGTCTTCGCGCAACAAATACATGCGCATACCAGGGGCATCGGCTTCCGGATGAAATTGTGTGCCGATAAAGGCTTCATCAAACCGAATGGCCATAACGGCCCGATCGAAATGAACATGCGGTCTATACTTTTCAATGGCGAGCAAAGCCCCTCCGCGATTTTTTAGTTTAGAAAGATTAGGATTGGTAATTTGATAGTCGCGTGAGTCTACCGCCCATAGCGGGTCATTTAAACTTCTGAACAAGGGCTCGTGCATGCCTTCATCCGTTTTGTGTACTGGCATTACCCCAAACGATGTACTCTTTCGTTTGGTAACTTTTGCATAACCATAATACCTGCAATAGAGCTGAAAGGAATGACAAATAAGCAACACGTGCTTTTTATCTTGTGGATGGTTCGTGTTATGTTCATGGAGGGCATCGATTAAGGAGAAATATTTCTTCTCCCAGAGTGACCCTTCACTGTCTAGCGGGCTTCCGGGCCCGCCACTGCTGATGTAGATATCATAATCTGTATTGGGTACTTCGCAATTCAATCGAACATCAAAAATATCAAAAGTAACGGGGAGGTGAGAATCTGCGGTAAACTCCTGGATTAGTTGGCGTATACCACGCATGCCTTCATTTGGCATACCTTCATATAAATCAAGAACGGCTATTCGTATGCTATCACGTGATGTCAACGTTACTTTATTTAATTCGACTTAAAATTAAAGACAATTCTTGCTGGTTTCTTCAATAATGTAATCTACAACGGTTTCCATGTTTCCGGTTTGCTGAAATACAGCCAATTGACGGTCGGCACCGGTTCCCTGCTCAAGCATCGTGTAAACATAGTTGATGGCTTCACGGCTTCCAAGTTCATCCACTACATCATCGATAAACTCCAGTAGTTCTTTTATCAGTGCGCGCGTTTCTACCTCTGTTTGCTTTCCAAAATCAATCAATTTACCATCAATGCCATACCGGCATGCGCGCCATTTGTTTTCATTGAGCAACGCACGGGTGTAAACAATGAAGCTCATGTTTTGCTTGCGCAATTTGTAGAGTTTAACTACCAGGGCTTGAAACACAGCAGCGATAGCAACGGTTTCTTCTACACGCGTGGGCACATCGCAAATGCGAAACTCAATCGTATCGAAGAAGGGGTGCACGCGTACATCCCACCAGATTTTTTTTGCGTTGTCGATGCAGCCTGTTTTTATCAGCAGGTTTACATAGTTTTTGAATTCATCCCAATCGCTGAAAAAATCGGGTAAACCTGTACGCGGAAATTTATCGAACACCTTGGTGCGAAAGGATTTAAAGCCCGTATTTCGTCCTTCCCAAAACGGACTGTTACACGATAGTGCATATACGTGTGGCAAGAAATACCGTATCGTATTCATGATGTGTATCGCCATATTTTTATCAGCAATACCTACATGGACATGCAATCCGAAAATCAAGTTCGATCGTGCTGCTTCCTGCATCTCGTTTACAATTTCATCGTAACGAGGATTAGGCGTAATGAGTTGTTTCGACCAATGTGAAAAGGGATGGGTACCGGCAGCACCAATCCGCAAATCCATACTTCGGGCAACGCCACAAACTATTTTTCTTAAGTTATGAATATCGGCACTGGCTTCCTGTATGTTCGCACAGATACCCGTACCCACTTCAACCACGGCCTGGTGCATCTCTGCTTTTACCCTATCCGGAATAATCTGTTGCGCGGCATCAACAATCCTTTGATCGTGCGCGGTGAGTTCACGGGTAACCGGATCGATTACCATGTACTCTTCTTCAATGCCAAGCGTAAACTTTTCCATATATCACGTAACTCCCGCTCGATGAACGAATTATTTTGCTTTTACTTTTGGTGATTCTTTTGGTTTAGCAACAGGTTTTGTCACCGATCCTTTCATAAAATTAACAACGGAGTCGGTAACAAATGTACCCCAGGTAAGATTGTCCTTGCCGGATTTGTGTTGCTGTGCACGTTCAACAGCCATTTTGGCGGCATGCTCCACAACCCATTCAAAATTATCCTGGCCTACCGAATACACATCTGCATCAGGCGCAGGATTACAAAAATCTATGGCATAGGGTATACCGTTTCGCACAGCCATTTCTACGGTATTGAAATCATAACCCAGGGCATTGCACAAGGTGATTACGTAATCGTGAACGGTTTTGAGCATTTTAGCTGAAGCCGGAGGGCCATTGATGACATACCGTAAATGATGCGGGTTGCGTGGTTCATACTGCATTACTCGAACATATTTTCTCCCTAAACAATAGCACCTAAAGTATTCTTCGAAAATAATTTCTTCCTGTAGCATCATTACCAGTTGACCGGTTTCTTTGTATGCCGTGAAGAACTCGTCCATGTTGTTAAGCTTATAAACACTCTTCCATCCTCCACCGGAATGTGGTTTCATGTAGGCTGGCCAGCCTATGTATTCAAAAATCTTTTCCCATGATAGCGGAAATTTTAAATTACGAAATGATTCATCACTGGTATCGGTGGGTTTATCATGCGAGGGAAGAATAACGGTTTTGGGAACCGGTACCCCGAGCTTTACTGCCAGGGCATTATTAAAGAATTTTTCATCGGCACTCCACCAAAAGGGGTTATTGATAACAGCAGCGCCACCGATGGCTGCATTTTTTAAATAGGCCCGGTAGAAAGGAACATCCTGTGAAATCCGATCAATAATCACCGCATAGTCACTGGCTTCACCTTGTTCCACTTTGTCGATGAGAACGGGTTCAGCAACAATATCTTTCAAGCCCATTTTATTTACGCGTTCAACAAAGGCTTCAGGAAATGAGCGTTCCATGCCGTGAAGTACTCCTATTTTTTTCATGTGTTAATAATTTATTTTTTAAGATCACATGGAATTCGCACATCAAGACTTCCCCACCACAATTGTGCACGTATTAACATGTTGTTGGGTATAGTTTGGTTTATGCTCATTTCATGCTGATAAGATTTCGTTATTTGATTAGTGAGAGGTAGTGCGGAAACATTTCGCGCCAAGCGGGCCAGTCGTGCGGATGTTCATGCCGTACATCGAGCCAATGGTTTATACCTTTATTTCTAAGAATTTCGGCCATCTTTTCGTTAGCACCCCAACACAT
>CAZQXC010000014.1:0-2087 GCA_964597075.1 uncultured Roseivirgaceae bacterium
GATCGCATGCGGCACCACCCGAACACCTAATTCCTTATAGTTCCTTTTCAAGGCAATTTTATCATGAAATTCAAATGGACCAACTTCAATTGTTTGCATTTGCTGTATGGGGAAATAAAGAATAACTGCCTTTTTGATCCACTCATTGACCTGCCAGCTATCCCCTTTCGGTTCCGCTACCCGAAGCTCACCTTTGTCAAGCTTTTCAACCACACTTCGTATGGCAGCCTGATGTTCGGAGTTTTGCAGCAAGTTTCTGTCATCCCATGTCTTTTCAATAACCTGTTTTAATTCCATCTTTAGCGTAAATTTTATTCAATTAAGATTTGTCGCAAGTAAGCAAAATATCAAGAATTGTTATTGCCTCCGTGCTAAAACCGGTGGACGAAACCCGGATGTTTGAAAAACTGGGAAGGTCGCTTTCAGAAACCGGTAAGTATGAAGTCCATTGTATTGGTTTTCCCACACAAACTCAATCAGTGATTGAAGATGGAATTTACCTTCACTCAAATTCAGCTAAACCCTACAGCAGACTCAGCTTTGAGCGACTCGTTGCCCCCTGGAAAATCTTTCGATTGATACTTGCCTTAAAACCAGATAACCTCATTATTAGCACGCATGAGTTGTTACTGGTAGGTATACTCTGCAAATTGGTTGCGCGTTGCAAACTGCTTTACGATGTTCAGGAAAACTATTTCCGAAATATTCTTTACACACCAGCATTTCCAATTTTTGTAAGGCCTTTTGTTGCGGGTTGGGTAAGATTGAAAGAAATACTGATCTCACCGTTTATTCACCTGTTTATTCTGGCGGAAAAAGGGTATGCTACTGAATTGGCATTCGCTAAACCACACATAATCCTGCAAAATAAAATTACTCGAAAAATCGCTGAACAATACCAAAAGCAAGTACGCACAGGATATGCAAACCTTCTTTTCACAGGCACATTGGCTGAAACAACCGGCGTATATCATGCCATCGACCTGGCCAGGAATCTGCACCAACATGACACTTCCATTACCCTTACCATTATTGGGGCTTGTGCATCAGCAATAGATTTGACTAAACTGAATCAACTGGCACGTGAAAATCCATACATACGTTTAAAGGTCAAGCCGCATCCGATTCCTCATCGGGAGATACTAAATGAAATCCAGAATGCTGATTTTGGTATTATCTGGTACCCCCAAAACCCAGGTACAGCGTGTTCTATCCCAACCAAACTTTTTGAATATTCGGGACTTAAGCTACCTATCCTCATTGCCCATAACCAGAAGTCAAGCGATTTGGTAACCTCTAAGAAAGCCGGACTTTTAGTAAGCCAACCCATTGATTATCAAAAGCTAATATGCGAAATGAAAGGTTATCAGCCCGGAGATAATCCAGTAACAGACTTTTGGGAATCAGACTTTTCAGGACTGCTCAATTATCTGAAATAATTAAACCAATAAAATATTTTATTTAGAGTACTCTAAACTTTATACCTTTGCATAGCGTTAATCCACACGTATGCTAAGTTTCACAGAAGAGAACTATCTAAAAGCCATTTACCACCTCTCGGATGGAGGTCAGAAGTCGGTGCTGACCAATGAAATAGCCGAATCGATTCAAACGAAGCCCGCATCGGTTACCGATATGGTTAAAAAACTGGCCATCAAAAACTTAATAACCTACGAAAAGTATTACGGTGTAAAGGTTACCCGACAAGGAAAAACTGAAGCGTTAACCATTATTCGTAAACACAGACTTTGGGAAACCTTTTTAGTGGAGAAACTCGGATTTAATTGGGGTGAGGTGCATGATGTTGCCGAACAACTTGAACATATTCAATCGCCTTTGCTGATTGAAAAATTGGATGAGTTTCTGGGTTTTCCATCAGCTGATCCACATGGCCATCCTATTCCCGATAAAAATGGAAAATTCAATATCGCGAGGCAGATTCCCTTAGCCGATGTTACCAGTAAAAAAGCGGTTGCCAGGGCTGTTAAAAACAGCTCCCCCGCTTTTTTGGATTACCTGAGTAAAATCGGAATTTATATCGGAACCTCCTTACAGGTGCTTGATAAAATGGATTTTGATGGCTCGTT
>CAZQXC010000014.1:2097-32508 GCA_964597075.1 uncultured Roseivirgaceae bacterium
TACAGATTGATGGAAAAAAGAAGGTTTACATTTCAAAAGAGGCGAGTGAAAATATTTTAGTGACCGAGTAATTTATGAGACTGATCTTATTCCTTGCTATATTATTTTTTTTGATGGAAGGTTGTGGTTCGAAAGAAGTTGCACAGGGTGATAGAAAACTAAAAGTTGTTACCACTACCGGCATGATACGCGATGCGGTACTGAACATTACCGGTGACGAAGCTGAAGTAATAGCGTTGATGGGACCCGGTGTTGATCCGCATTTATACAAAGCCACACAGGGCGATTTAAAGAAACTTACAGAAGCCGATATCATTTTCTATAATGGTTTGCATTTAGAAGGCAAAATGGGCGAAGTGCTGGAAAAGCTCGGACGCACTAAACCTGTTTTTGCTGTTACCTCATCCATCCAGGATAGTTTATTGCTTCCGGTAGATGGTTTTGAGGGCATTACTGATCCGCACGTTTGGTTTGATGTCAGCTTATGGAAAGAAGTTGTAACGTCCATCCATAGTTTTCTTATTGAATTTGATCCTGACCATCATGCTTATTACGATTCCTCTTCTACTGTATATCTAGCGAGGCTTGACTCACTGCACGCAGCAGTTAAAGAAAGTATATTAACCATTCCTGAAGAACAGCGTGTGTTGATTACCGCACACGATGCTTTCGGGTATTTTGGTCATGCTTATGATATTGAAGTACGCGGACTCCAGGGCATATCAACAGTTTCGGAATTTGGTCTGCGGGATGTTACCAACCTGGTTGACTTTATCATTGAGCGCAGGATCAAAGCCATTTTTGTAGAAACCTCGGTATCGGAGCGATCCATCAATGCGGTACTGGAAGGATGCAGAAACAAAAGATGGAATGTACGCATTGGCGGAAGTTTGTATTCCGATGCCATGGGTGAAGAAGGTACCCCAGAAGGAACTTATATTGGAATGGTCCATGCCAATGTTAAAATCATTAAAGAAGCCCTTCACTAATTCATATTGAACTTACAACCACCAACTAATAACTAACAACTAACAAAATGACACCCGCCCTTGAAGTACATGATCTCACTGTTGCCTTCGATCGGAAGCCGGTATTGTGGAATATTGATTTAATGATTCCTGAAGGGAAACTCGTGGGCATCATCGGGCCCAATGGCGCGGGAAAATCAACACTCATCAAGGCGATGATGGGAATTCTGCCACTCAGTAGCGGATATGTAAAATTATTTGATCAGCCTTTGGATGAAATTCGCGATCGTATAAGTTATGTGCCCCAGCGCGAGTCAGTTGATTGGGATTTTCCTGCCTCTGTACTGGACGTTGTGCTCATGGGGCGTTATTCGAAACTTGGTTTGTTTAAACGCCCACGGAAAGCAGACCGTGATGTGGCCATGGATTGCATAAAAAAGGTGGGTATGGAAGGATTTATCAACCGGCAAATTTCACAACTCTCCGGTGGTCAGCAACAACGAACATTTTTAGCGCGCGCCCTTGCCCAGCAAGCGGATATGTACTTTATGGATGAACCCTTTGCCGGGGTTGATGCCGCTACGGAAAAAGCCATTGTTACCTTATTGCGCAGCATGACCGCACAGAACAAAACGGTTATCGTTGTGCATCATGATTTACAATCCGTAAGTCAATACTTCGATTGGGTGATTATGCTCAATACGCGCCTGGTGGCATCCGGACCCACCGCTACCACATTTACTTCGCAAAATCTTGAAACGACATACGGTGGAAAACTTACTTTGCTTACTGATGTAGCTGACTTGATGCGCAGGGAAAATTATCCCAGTCGTGAAGAGAACATTATTCAACCATGAACTCGCTGACAGAGTTTTTATCGTTCAGTGATCCCAACATACGCTACGTGGCGTTTGGCTCAGTATTGCTTACGGCCAGTTCAGCCATTGTCGGGGCCTTTACATTTCTAAACAAAAAGTCGTTGGTTGGTGATGCTATTGCACATGCAGTATTACCCGGTATTTGTTTGGGTTTTATACTGGCCGGAACAAAAAATCCATTAGCACTTATCGTTGGCGCTTTTATTACCGGATGGATTTCACTTGTGCTGGTAGAATTTATTACTGCCAAAACACGCATTAAAGAGGATACTGCTATTGGATTAATTCTGTCGGTATTTTTTGGTATTGGAATTTTAATGCTCACGGTAATTCAGAAAAGTGGCAATGCCTCACAATCGGGTCTTGATCATTTCCTCTTTGGAAAAGCAGCATCATTGGTGGGAAGCGATCTGATAACCTTCAGTATAGTTGCTATAATACTCTTAGTGGTGGTGTTTGCTTTGTTCAAAGAGTTTTCATTGCTGGCTTTTGATAAAGATTATGCGCGTTCCATTGGCTTACCAGTAAAGAGAATAGAACTCACCCTAACCTCGCTGATTGTATTGGCGGTGGTTATTGGCATTCAGGCTGTGGGTGTTGTGCTTATGGCGGCCATTTTAATAACGCCTGCTGCAGCTGCACGATTCTGGACGGATAAAATTTCAGTGATGTTTTTACTGGCAAGTCTGTTCGGTGCCTTCAGCGGTTTAAGTGGTGCATTTATATCCTACACAGCTCCCTCTATGCCTACAGGCCCATGGATTGTTATCGTAATTTCTACCATTGCCTTTATATCCTTTTTCTTTGCACCCAACCGCGGGGTAATCAGTCGGTTTATACGGCAAGCTAATATCCGAAAAACTATTAACGATGAGAATGTATTAAAAATCCTGTACCAGTTAGGCGAAGAAAACCAAAACTTCTTTATTCCGCGATTACCCGATGAGATTATTCGTAAACGATACTACGATAAACAAGCACTCATCACTATACTAAAACGGCTTTCGCGACAAGGATATATCGAGCGTACCCAAAATCTTTGGGGATTAACGGAAGAAGGAAAGAGCCGCGCACAGCGTGTTGTTAAAATTCACCGGTTGTGGGAATTGTACCTGACTACCTACATGCATATTGCACCTGATCACGTACACGAAGATGCTGAAACCATTGAACACTTATTAACACCTGAACTGGAGGAGCGCCTGGAACAACAGTTAGGATACCCGAAAGTGGATCCGCACCAATCTAAAATTCCATACAGAGAAGATATTGAAACGAAAGTATAATGTTACCCGTTGCCGGTTGACAGTTGCCAAGTCACCGGTAACAGGTGACAGGAAACAGGCAACAGAAAGAAAAATATGAACGACCTATACATCATACTAACCGCCTCCCTTGTTTCCGCAAGCTGTGCCCTGTTAGGTTGCTTTTTGATTTTGCGAAAAATGGCCATGGTAGGTGACGCTATTTCGCATGCTGTGCTTCCCGGAATTGTTATTGCTTTTCTGATTTCCGGTTCGCGTGATTCCTTTACCATGTTATTGGGGGCAGGAATCATTGGTATGTTCACGACTTTCCTGATTGAATTCTTTCACAAAAAAGCGCGGCTACAAACCGATGCATCCATTGGCGTTACTTTTACGTGGTTGTTTGCTATAGGTGTTGTGTTAATTTCTCTTTTTGCCGGCAAGGTGGATCTCGATCAGGATTGTGTCCTCTATGGTGAAATCGCATATGTTCCATTGGATGTCATCATCACACAAGGTGGAATCAATATCGGTCCGAAGGCGCTTTATGTTTCCGGAATAATTCTGATGGTAAACCTGTTATTCATACTGCTCGCGTATCGGAAATTATTCCTGACCACCTTCGATCCAGCCTTCGCCAGTGCCATTGGAATCTCCACCACCCTATGGCATTATGCCATAATGGGAGCCGTATCCATGACCACCGTTGCCTCCTTTGAATCGGTTGGTGCTATACTGGTTGTTGCCTTGCTCATCGCACCGGCTGCTACGGCCTACCTGATAACCGACAACTTCAAAATGATGCTCGTACTGGCTTGTCTGTTTGGTGTACTCTCTTCTCTTGGTGGATACTACCTGGCTGTATGGTTAGATGGATCCATTGCAGGAGCTATTGCTTCTGTAGCCGGTATTCAATTTTTCTTGACGATGTTGTTTTCACCTTCACATGGCATACTAACGAAGGGGCAGAGAATAAAGACACACGTGATCAATTGAACGAAAAATAAAATAGAAAGTCAAGGGATACTCCTTACCAACGTTCAATACTCCAGGATAAACTTAGCCAGGTTCTGATGAGCATCGAGGCCTAGTTTTTTTCGTAACCGATAACGTGCCACCTCAACTCCGCGAAGGGAAATACTCATGAGGTTAGCAATTTCTTTCGTGTCCATCTTTAACCTAAGGAAGGCACAAAGCTTTTGTTCACCGGGGGTTAAATCTAAAAATTCAGTAGTCAGTCGGGAAAGAAAATCTCCATGGACCCGATCAAAGTGGTGTTCAAATTGCTTCCAGTCTTCCTGAACTCTTAGCGTTGTGTCTATTTCCTTTATTATGCGCTCAAGGGCACGCTGCTTATCTTCTACTTTGTCGGTTAACTTTGCCTGCCGAATTTCCTCCTTAATATTCTCCATAAATTCATTTTTCACCACCAGGTTCATGGTGGAGGCAGCCAGCAGGTTGTTTACGTGATACAATTCACTTTTAATCTTCTCCTCCTTTAGCTCTTTAAGTTCGATTTGCTTTTGTTCTAACTCTTTTTGCCTGGTTTGCTCAAGTCTCATCTGTTTTCCTCTGAAGTATTGTTGCTGGAAACGGTAAATCTGGAATAAAATGAATAAGCCTAGTAAGAAATAAAGTATGCGGGCAAGAAAACTTTTGTAGAAAGGTGGATTTACGATAATCTGAAAAGGCTGACTAGTTACTATTTCTCCGCGAGAATCGAATGTCTGAACCTGAAAGGTATAGGTGCCCACTTTCATATTAGTATATTCTTTTATGCTGGCATTAGTCCACTCACCAAAGCCTTCATCAAAGCCACTTAGGTGGTAACGGAATTGTTGATTGTTTACATCTTTAAATTTAAATGACTCTACTACGAATTGCAAAACTCGTGTGCCCTCAGCAATCCGAATAGGCTCAATTAGCCCGGGCCTCACATGAAATGGCAAATGGGAATACAATATGCTATCTTCAGCAACACTAAATACCCGACTAACAAGGGGTTCGCTCAAAATTGAAACTCTATCCTCCAGGTCAGGATTATAGTGTATAAAACCCTCATTGGCATTGAACAGAATGGCATTCTTTACATTACGTGAAACATTTATCAAGTCATTGTTAAATGATTGGCGCAACTGAAAAAGTGATGATGGTACATATACATAGTTACCCGGACTAACCTGCTTGTAAAACCCGACCAGGTTTTCAGAATATATGTATACATTCTTTTGCTTATCTTGCACAAGCTGATAAACCCAATTCTTTTCTACTACTTTAGAAAAGATTTTTTCTTCCATTATCAAGTCCGTTGTCTGGTCAAGTATGTAAATACCCTTGGAGGTACTGATGTACAGTTCATCATCTATTCTGCTTAAAAATATATACTGCTGAATGGGAAATTTATGTGATTCAGAAACTTTGTTTACAACCGCTCCACGTAGTGAATCCGTAAGCGTTAGCAGGTACAACCCTTTGTAATACTGTCCTACCCAGATTCTTCCTTTTCTGTCTTCCTCGAAAAACCTGCTGGATTCAGTAAATCCTTTAATTTTCTGAACTTCACGCAGCTCTCCACTACCATTAATCTGAAAAAGATGGAGGCCTGAATAGGTGCCGCCAATGGCATAACTAGGATTTGATTGTAACTGCTTAACTTGCCATAATCCATCACTGGTGGTGATCCTGATTGCTTTTCCTTTTTCCAACATAAACAAACCGGTGTGGTGGCCTGCATAAAGTTTTTTGTTAATCATTTGCATGCCATAAGCCGGTCCCTCAGTTCCGTTCAGGAAGGAACTTGTTGAAGCATCTAAAGGCAGAAAATAAATCCCATTGGAAGTGGTGTAGTAGGTACCCTCTTGTGTTTCAAAAGCCTCATAGCCACTACCCTGCAGACCAATATTCTGGTTGATTAATCGTAAGGGAGATTTAATGTCAATTAGTGCAATCCCATTTTGCATTCCAACCCATAGGTTACCGCTTTTATCCTGGAACACCCTCAGGCAGGCATTCGACATTAATCCTTCTTCTGTTGTAATATTTTCAAGTTGATTTGTAAGCGGATCAAAAATAAACAACCCGGAACGTTGCGTAGAAATTACAAACCGACCATCTGAAATTTGTGTTACATGGTTCACATATTTACCGGAAAGTGATTTAACCAGATCTACGTACGTATCGGTAACTCTAAATGAATCAAAGAATTCAATTTTTCCTGAATTATAAAAAATTACATAGCCCGTTTCGCTGCGGATTACACCCGCAACAACCTGGTTCACACGATTACCGCGAATGAGCGGAATGAGCTTGCCTCCATCAATTTCAAAAAGTCCACCAGATGGCGATTGTGTAAACAATTTATTGCCCGCTAAAAACGATCTGTTAAAGCCTTCCGAATTTGTAATGATGGAAATATAATTGCCATCGTAACTATAAATTCCATGAAACGTGCAGAAAAATACCTTGGAATCTAGAATGAAAACATCCCACACTTCGTCAAAGTTTTGTAGATTCTGCGGAATTTTATCGAGCAACGAAACGTAGTGCCAGTCGTTTTCAAAAAATCCAAACTCCCCCTGGGAGCCGACATAAAGGCGATTCGAATTTTCATCAAAAGCGAGGGATCGTTGCTTTTTACCAGTGTTTAGGGCATGTGTTTGCCATTGATTTCCATTGAAAGACAATACCCCGAGGTTGTTCGCCACAAACAGATTTAAATCTCTATTCTGAGCAAAATCTATGTTTTGAATACCGGCCCCATACTCGGCTGGAGCGAAATTTTTGATTGGATATTTGCCCGTGATAGCGCGCGATGATAGCGCAAGGAATAAGATGAAAAGAATTAATACCCCTCTTTTTAACATAGACCGTAAATAACCCATAAAACTCCTAAAATGGCCATTTTGTGTAGCCGTTGAGCAACAAATATATTTATTTAATCGCCCCATGAGCTACAATATTGAAACTTTGTAGTAGTAGCTGGAAAGCATTGTTGTAGTCATAATATTCGTTTTTCTAAATCTTAGACAGATATTTCAATCGATTTCGGACTTTTTGCAGAAACAATCGTTAGCATTCAGTCCTTTACCTAGTAAATCATACCAATTATGAAGAATATCTACGTGATAATCGCACTTCTGTTGATAACCGCCAGCGGGTATGCACAGCCTGCGCAAGTGGCTGTTATACAAGATAATACCGGAATGAAATTGCAAGTAAATGGGCAGGATTTCATGGTGAATGGTATGAATTGGGATTATTTTCCTGTAGGTACAAATTTTAATTATAGTCTATGGAAACAGCCTGATGATATTATTATGGCTGCACTTGATACCGAGATGGCGCTGTTAAAAAATATGGGCATTAATGCCGTTCGCCAATACACCGGTGTACCCGCCAGGTGGATAAAGTATATCTATGAGAAATATGGCATTTATACTATGCTTAACCATTCTTTCGGCAGGTATGGCTTAACACTGGATGGTGCATGGGTTGCCAATACGGAATATGCTGATCCTCGCGTCAGAAAATTATTAATTGCCGAGGTAACGCAAATGGTAAACGAATACAGAGGTACTCCGGGCCTTCTCCTCTACCTGCTGGGAAATGAAAACAACTACGGATTATTCTGGGAAGGTGCAGAAACTGAGAATATCCCGATGGAAGATAGAAAATCTACTATTCGGGCCACTGCCATGTACAAGCTATTTAATGAAGCAACTGTAGCCATGAAGCAGTTAGATACCACTCACCCGGTTGCCCTTTGTAATGGCGATCTACTTTTTCTGGATATTATCAAAGAAGAATGTAAAGACATTGACATTTTCGGCACGAACATGTACCGCGGAGTTTCCTTTGGCGATGCTTTTCAGCGGGTAAAAGATGAGTTGAACAAACCAATATTGTTTACAGAATTTGGTGCCGATGCATTCAATGTAATACAAAATGCTGAGGATCAGGAGTCACAAGCTTACTACATGGTGGGCAACTGGAAGGAGATTTATGAAAATGCTGGGGGGTTAGGCAAGACAGGGAATTCGCTGGGAGGTTTCACGTTTCAATTCAGTGACGGATGGTGGAAATATGGACAGACAACAAACCTGGATATCCATGATTCCAACGCTTCCTGGGCAAATGGTGGATACCAAAGCGATTTTATTGAAGGCGAAAATAATATGAACGAAGAGTGGTTTGGCATTTGTGCGAAGGGGCAAACTACACCGCGTGGGTTATATACGCTTTATCCGCGTGCTGCCTATTATGCATTAAAGGAGGCACATACCTTAAATCCTTATACATCAGGAATGACGCTTTCAGGAATTGAAGATCATTTTAGATCAATTCAGCTAATCGATGCTATGCTAAAAGCACGTGGCGATCAAGCTGCCTTGCTAGGAGAACAATCACAGAAGCTCAGTGTTAGCCAGTTGCGCGCGGAATTCTCAACATACTTTACAGGAGGTGAACTCATTACCACACCTGATGTAGCGGACCCAAACAATGTCACCTACCCTAACCAACTTGGATTTGATCACATGCAATCCTTCTATGTGGGAATTGAAGCAAAACCAGCTTCTAATGTACGAGCGAATGTTGTATTTAACGTGTTAGGTAACGTTGCGCTTAATCCAATAAACGAAATATTCTATGAAAACAGAGGACGTCCCATCAACGTACAAACGCAAGCAGGTCAACAGGTTCTCAATGCACTTGGAAATTTAGCCGTCTATCGGGCTGACTATACCTGGAACCACAAAATGTTTGATCTCCAGGGATTTTACAGAACGGGCCATTACCATTGGGGCTATGAAGGAGATTTTTTTGGCCTTTATCCGGAAGCCAACTATGGACCTAATATTGATATCTATAATGGACTTGCTCCACAAGGCTTTGAAATTACTGGTAAGCGATCGATCAAAGGATTCAAGGTTGCCTTTGGGCGTGAACTGTGGTGGGGCGCAAACCCTGCGGTACTGGTAAAATATCAACGAGAGGTAGGTAAACTAAAGCTTACTGGAATTTACCACGAAGATCTGGACGATCCGGGAGCAGCCATCAGTTCTATTGCAGTTCCTCAGCCCAGAACCAGAAGAGTAACCTTTCAAGCAGAAACTAAATTATTTGATAAGTTAAAGGTTGAAGTGGGTGGAATTTGGGGCGGCCAGCCGCTGGTAGGCCGGGAATTCCAGGTGGTACGTGGAGAAGAAAATAACTACCAGGTATTGTTAGATCAAGTTAAAGCATCTGATACCTGGGGAGGAAAAGTTAAGCTTAGCTATTCCGCTGGCAGAATTAATTGGTACGCACAGGCAGCTTCACAAGGTTTAGTCGCCAATGGAGGTGGTGACAACACCAGAACTTTTACCGGATGGACACTTAAGGACAGTGGCAGCGGAAATAAAAATATTATCCTCACCGGATTAACCTTTATACAAGGAAATTGGCAAATCGCGCCTAACTTCATGTGGCAAAAGCCGTTGGTCGATCCTATACCGGGAGACATTGGTGGTCCCGCAAGACCCAGAAATATATTGGATGATCCATTCGTAGTGCGGTCGAACAGGGAAACGGTTGGTGGCGAACTGCTTTTAACGTTTGACCCTACCCCTGGCACCTGGATGTACGAATGGGATAATGACCGTGCAGAAGATGCGAAGCTTGCGGCCAGTATTGGTTTTGTTTATCGCCACCTTCCCACTTCACAGGATGCTGCTATTATCTTTCCAGGAACGGGCCGTGAACCTGTAGCCGCATCCGGAGCGCCACCAGCTTTAGACCTTTGGGAGGTTAATACACGGATAGTATCCAAGATTAATCCACGCCTTGGAATTATTGCCAATTTATATGGTGGAAATGGTCAGGCCAATGGACCTGATCCAAGAACGGTTGAGCGCTTTGGTGGTGATGTAAGAGTGGTTTATAAAACGCTAAAACTTTCATCACACCTCAAGTTTAATGACTGGGGTCCATTCGACTATCACCGGGACTTTAACTTAACTTTTCCGATTCAAATAATGGCCGATCTATCCACAGCGGTAGGAAAACAAGATTGGTTTATCCTACCAAATACAACGTTAGGAATGATGTTTATGTGGCGTTCATTGGATCAGTTTTCTCCACGCTATAATCCAACGCAAACAGTCGATATCAGTGGAAACGTTGTGCCAAACCCTACTGCTATTGGTTTTCCTAATGGACGGGAGTGGGAAATCCGAACCTATATTCATATCAATGTTGGTAAGTAGAAAATGTTAATGAGCACAAAAAATACGATGATGAAAAAGTTTATAGATACCTTTTACTTCTTTTTTATTCTGGCATCGATTGGATGCACCAGAGAAATCGAAGATCTCCCACCAGCCACGTACAGTAAAACCGCTTTTATTTTTTCCGATAATTTTATAGGCTTAGGTAGCGATTTTTACTTCCCTTATTTAGGAGCAAAACCTGATGTCTTTTCAGTGGATCAAAAGGAAAGTTATCTGGGAAATGCATCCATCCGAATTGATGTTCCTAACGCCAATGATCCCGGTGGAAGTTTTGCCGGAGCGATTTTCAGAATTGATGGTGCCGGGCGTGACCTGACAGAATACAATGCACTTACCTTCTGGGCTAAATCCAGTCAGTCGGCTACTATAGGTGAAATTGGCTTTGGCCAGGATTTTTTAGGCGACACGTACAGAGCTTTTGTTACCAACCAGAATTTCACTACTCAATGGAAAAAGTTTATCATTCCACTGCCTGATCCATCCAAGCTTATCAATGAACGTGGAGTATTTCAATTTGCTGCCGGTGGTATCGGCCCTTTGGGGCAAGAAGTTGGTTATACCTTTTGGATAGATGAATTACAATTCGAAAAGCTGGGAACAATTGCTCATCCCTTGCCAAAAATATTCAACGGCAATAACCAGGTAGTATCTTCTTTTAATGGTGTTACCATTCCGGTTACTGGAACTAGTGTTACGTATAATGTAAATGGTCTTGATGTACCGGTCAATTCAGCTCCTGCCTACTTCAACTTTACATCATCCAATCCTTCCGTTGCAACAGTAAATGCTTTGGGTGAGATAACTGTATTAAGTGCAGGTACGGCAACCATAACCGGATCAATTGGAACAGTAAATAATCAAATGAATGCCCTAGGTTCACTCACGGTAAATTCAGCAGGTCCGTTTGTTTCGGCACCTACGCCACCGTTAAGAAACCCATCTGATGTTGTATCCATTTTCAGTGATGCATACACGAATGTACAAGTGGACAACTACAATGGCTTCTTTCAATTCGCAACCACGCAAGGAGGCGCCATCAACATTGCAGGGGATAATATCATCAGTTATACCAACTTGAATTTTGTGAGCATCAACATGTTTAACTCTCCCAATGTTGATGCTTCCGCCATGACACACTTGCATCTTGATATCAATGTTCGAGAGCCTGTTAGTCCAAGTGATTTTATTAGGATTGTGCTTATCAACAATAATGGACCCTCCGAAACATCGGGTGCTGTAAACTTAATTGATTATAAACCACTGTTACAAAACCAATGGGTGAGTTATGATATACCACTAAGTGATTTTGTTGGGCTAGGTACACCGAATGACATTGATTTGTTATTCTTTGTATCCGATGCCACCATATCAAGCATTTATGCAGATAATGTTTACTTCTACAAATGATCTAGAAATACCAATCAAAAGCAAAAAAGATGAAGATCAATTTTAATAATTTACGTTGGCCATTACTGATACTATCCTTTGGACTCACCACTATAGTTAGTTGTGATACTAACAACGACCTTCCGGATCGTGGTTATACATTAGTTTGGTCTGATGAATTCAATGGAAACAGCGGTGACGCACCTGATCCAAACTTCTGGACCTACGATATAGGAACAGGATCAAATGGATGGGGTAACAATGAGTTGCAATATTACACGAATCGCCCGCAAAATGTAGAACTGGATGGACTCGGTAACTTAGTTATTACAGCCCGTAAGGAATCCTATCAGGGCAGTTCCTTTACTTCTGCCCGGTTAAAAACGAAGGGGCTAAAAGAATTTCGTTACGGGCGTATTGAAGCTCGCTTGAAAACGCCTTTCAGCCAAGGTTTATGGCCCGCTTTTTGGATGCTGGGCGCCAACATAGACGAGGTAGGCTGGCCTCAAACAGGTGAAATTGATCTTATGGAGTTGAGAGGTCAGCAGCCTAGTATAATAGCTGGCTCCATTCACGGACCTGGATATTCTGGAGGCAATGCGATTTCAGAAACTTTCCAGCTTATCGGTTCAAGATTTGACACGGACTTCCATGTATTTGCCATTGAATGGGGTCCTGACTTTATTGATTTTTTTGTTGATAATAATCTTTATCACCGAATATCACCATCCGATTTACCAGCTAATGCTGAATGGGTATTTGATAAACCATTCTTTATCCTGCTAAACGTAGCCGTTGGTGGAAATTATGTTGGCCCCCCATCTGAAAATTCACGATTTCCACAAACCATGATCGTGGACTATGTTAGAGTGTATCAATAATAAATAAGTAACAATTTAAATTAAACCAATACTTGTATGATGACAAAAATTAAAATTAATCATGTCTTGCTGGCCTTTTCGCTGTGTGCGATGACGGTCTTCATGAGTTGTAGTGATGACGAAGAAATACCTAAGCCTGTTGCAGGCTTCACTTTTACAATAGATGCAGCAACAGGAGGTATTGTAACGTTCACGAACACTTCTCAAAATGCAGATACTTATGCGTGGGATTTTGGAGACAACACGTTCTCCACGCTGGAAAATCCTCAAAAAACCTACTTAGCAAATGGCAATTACACGGTAACGCTTACAGCAACGAATCAAGGCGGAGCGGATGAAGCTACAGAAACAGTCAACATCACATTAGTGGTTGATATGACTGATACGGAAGCACCTGTTATTACTTTAGTGGGCGAGGCTTCAATTGAACTACCCATTGGCGAGAGTTTTACAGACCCAGGAGCTACCGCAAATGACAATGTTGATGGAGATATTACCAGCAATATTGTAATTACAGGTACCGTAAATACCTTGCAACCGGGTATTTATACACTTGCCTATAATGTAAGTGATGCTGCTGGTAACGCAGCTACCGAAGTAGAGCGAACCGTGACCGTTACATTCGATGATGGATTATTAGTAAACGGTGATTTTGAAGATGGTCCTACTGGATGGATCGGCAATGGACTGGATGTACGTGAAGAAGGAGGTAATAAATTCTCATTCTCCAATGTTACTGCCGTAGGAAATCCTTTTGATGTGAATGTAAGTCAGGTGCTTCCGTTACAAATCGGAAATAAATATAAACTTTCATTCAATGCTTCCACTGATCAAACCACAGGACGAAAAATCCTGGCAGGAATTGGTTTAAATGAAGCCCCCTTTACGAATGTTACAAATGAATTCACGATTACAACTACTACTCAACGATTTAGTGCAGAGTTTGTAGCAAACTTTGGAAGCGCGAATAGTCGGGTTCTCTTTGATTTAGGCGCTGCCATTGGTGTAGTGGTTCTCGATAACGTATCTCTTGAACTTGTTGAAGAAAACACTTCAAAACTGCCTTTTGACTTTGAAAATGGAAAAGAGATTGCCTCCGTATTCAATGGCGCTTCGTTTGCAGTAGTTAATGACCCGGCCGATGCGACCAACAAAGTTGGAAAAATCACCAACACTGGAGGTCCCTTTGAAGGGGTATCTTTCTTCCTCGGTACAGCAGTAGACTTCAGCACGAACAAAGTAATTACTATGCGGTTCAATACCCCTACCGCAGGGGTACCTGTTCTTTTGAAATTTGAAAACGGAACTGCTGGTCCTGTGGAATTAGCTGTAACTGCTACCGTTGCAGGATGGCAAGACCTTACTTTTGATTTCAGTTCAGCGACAGCTTCGTATAAACAAATAACCCTATTTGTAGACGGACCGGGAACTACGGCTGGTGATTTCTATATCGATGATATAGCGCAGGATGCTGGTGAAGTATGCCCTGCACCCCCTGCCGATGATTTAGTTTCTAACGGAGGTTTTGAAACTGGTTCAACCGTTTGCTGGACCTCATTTGCAGCTGCTAACAATGGTACATTTGAAGCAACAAACACACAAGCTAAAACCGGTACCTATTCAGGCCTGCTAGTAGCGGATGTGCCTTCGGGCGGTGGTCCCGCGTCATTCCCGGTTGTTAAAGCAGCGAATATTGGAATCGGCACAATAACTCCTAATAAATCGGTAACTGTAACATTCGATCTTTACGGCTCAGTGGCTGGTGCCGGTGGTGTTGTTTTTGTGGAATTCTTTTCCGAGCTGAGTGGCGGTGGCACATCAAGTGCAGTAATCCTTGGTGGTGGACCTCTCTTTCCGACTAATACTTGGACCAGTTACAGTTTCACCACAACAACTGGTAATGATGTCAGTGGTGGTGTTACTGTACAGCTAAAGGCTGACTGTGGAGCCAATCCGGGATGCAGGGTTGAAGCGTTCTTCGACAACGTATCCGTAAAAATTAATCCATAGGTATCACCATTAGCAACAATGATTTATGGAATAGGTCGAGCATTAAAACCTCGACCTATTTTTTGACAAATCCAATACTGTTTAAATTACTAGCTACGCGAAGTGAAAAAAAATGAGCATGCATTGTTAACGAAAGTCCGGATCGATAACGAAATCTATTATAAGATTTCTGATGTGGATACGATGCGGCCGTTCTTCATGAGCATTTTAAGCAATTCCAATCACTGGCTGTTTGTGAGCAGCAATGGTGGGATCAGTGCCGGAAGAAAAGACTCGGAAAACGCATTGTTCCCCTACTATACCGATGACAAAATAATCGAAACAACAGAATCAACAGGTGCAAAGACAATATTCCGGATTAAAAAAGATGCCAAAACTTATCTCTGGGAACCCTTTTCGGTTCGATCTGCCCACCACTATCACACACAAAAAAATTTGTATAAGAATATCTACGGTAATAAGATCCTTTTTGAAGAAGTAAACTTTGATCTAAATCTCACTTTTCAATACCAGTGGAGCACCAGCGATAACTATGGATTTGTCAAGAGCAGCAAGCTGTACAATGAAGGTGCATCGGAAATCAATATCTCGATAATCGATGGCATTCAAAATATCATACCCCATGGTGTGGGTAGCGCGCTTCAAAAACAAAGCAGCAACCTGGTGGATGCCTACAAACGAAATGAACTCGATCAAGATAGCGGAATAGGGATATTTGCGCTTAGCGCCATTATTGTGGATAAACCCGAACCCAGCGAAGCGCTAAAATCCACAATCGCCTGGTCAGTCGGGTTGGGTAATACAAGGCATCTTCTCTCCTCTTTGCAAATCGAAAATTTCAGAAAGGGATTGCCACTCCAAGAAGAAGTTGATATCAAAGCAGAAAAGGGGGCTTACTTTATACATGCCGATGTTCAACTTGAATCTAAAAGCAGGAAGGAATGGTTGATTGTAGCTGATGTGAATAAAAGCGTCTCGAAAACTATAGCCCTTTCTAAATCCATAAAAACCGATAAACACCTTGAATTCAGAATCAAAGAAGACATTGAATCCGGAACAAGACAACTGATTCAACTGAATGCCGCTGCAGATGGTCTGCAACTGACCGCTGACAATCTGCGGGATACTCGTCACTTTTTTAATTGCATGTTCAATATCATGCGTGGTGGTATCTTTGATAACAATTATCAAATCGAAAAAAGCGATCTGGAAACTTATCTTTCAAAAGCCAATCCCGAAGTTTATCAGCGATATCAAAAAGCTATTCAAGACCTTCCCAATCAATTCGCAATTTCTTCGCTAAAAGATTTCGCACGAAATACGAACGACAGAGACCTTGAACGACATAGTTTTGAATACTTACCATTAAAATTTAGTCGCAGGCATGGTGATCCCAGCCGACCGTGGAATCAATTCTCGATCAACACCCGTAACGAAGATGGGTCAAAAGTTTTGGACTATGCCGGAAACTGGCGCGATATATTTCAAAACTGGGAAGCCCTCGCACACTCCTTTCCGGAGTTTATTGATGGCATCATTTTCAAGTTTTTAAATGCGTCCACCTTTGATGGATACAATCCGTACCGGATTACCAAAAACGGTATCGATTGGGAAAGAATTGAGCCGGATGACCCTTGGTCTTACATCGGCTACTGGGGCGATCATCAAATTATCTATCTACTAAAATTTCTGGAGTTTTCAGAAAATCATACTCCAGGTAAATTGGAAAGTTATTTTAAGGACGATGTTTTTGTTTATGCCAATGTACCTTATAAAATCAAACCCTATGAGGACATCCTAAAGAACCCGAAAGACACCATTGACTTTGATCACAAACTTGATCAGACAATACAAAAGCGCTGGTCAACCCTTGGCGCTGATAGCGCGATGCTTCAAAATACAAATGGTGTTATTCACCGGGTAAATTTCATTGAGAAAATACTGGCTAGCGTATTAGCCAAACTATCCAATTTTATTCCGGAAGGCGGTATCTGGATGAATACCCAACGCCCGGAATGGAACGATGCCAACAATGCCTTGGTGGGCAACGGAGTATCAATGGTTACGCTTTATTACCTGCATAGGTTTTTGGCCTTTTTAAACTCAATTCTTGAAAAGAGCACATTAAAGGAATTTCCGATCTCGGAAGAATTGCTAACTTTCTTTGAGCGTTGTAAAGACACGCTCGTTGAAAATAAACTTTTGCTGAATGCACCAATTTCCAATAAAAACAGGAAATTAATTCTCGATGGCCTTGGAAAAGCAGGAAGCCTTTATAGAGCACAAATATATACTCAGTCATTCTGCGACCAGCGAAAGTCTTTGCCAAAAAAAGATCTTCTTGAATTCTCTACCTTGTGTCTGAGTTATCTGGAGCATTCCATTCGTGCCAATAAACGAACGGACAACCTGTACCATGCCTATAATTTAATGACGGTTGAAAACGATCAGGAAATTTCAATCTCCCATCTCAGCGAAATGCTCGAAGGGCAGGTGTCAGTATTGAGTGCTGGAATATTAACATCCAAAGAAGTGCTTGAAACGCTGGACGCGCTGAAAGCAAGTAAACTCTTTAGACCCGATCAGTATAGCTACCTCCTGTATCCCAGCAAGGAATTGCCTGGCTTCCTAAAGAAGAATACAATTCCAAAATCAGAAATAGTAAGATCAACCTTGTTGACCAGGCTACTACAGGAAGGAAACACCCTGATTGTTGAACAGGATATTACTGGTAGCTATCACTTCAATGGTAATTTCAATAACGCATCTGATCTTCAAAAGGCGTTAGAGGAGTTGGAGCGGACTCACTATCCGGTATCGGCAACAGATAAAGATGAAGTGCTGAAGATCTTTGAACGAGTATTTAATCACAAAGCATTTACCGGAAGGTCAGGTACATTTTATGGCTACGAAGGATTAGGATCAATTTATTGGCATATGGTTTCCAAACTGCAATTGGCTGTGCAGGAATGTTGTCTTAAGGCCATTCAGGATCGGGAGAGTGAGATGCTCGTTGGCAAGTTGCTGGAGCACTACTATGAGATTAACGAAGGAATTGGGGTTCACAAATCACCAACCTTATATGGAGCATTCCCAACCGATCCCTACTCGCATACGCCTGCCAACAAGGGTGCGCAACAACCCGGCATGACAGGCCAGGTTAAGGAAGATATTTTATCACGCTTTGGTGAGTTGGGCGTGTTTGTACGCGATGGGCAACTTTCCTTTACTCCGAATATGCTGAGAGCATCAGAATTCCTATCGGAAAAACAAACCTTTAGGTATGTTGATCTGCAGGGAAAGACAAAGGAATTGCCATTGGAAAAACAATCGTTATGCTTTACGTATTGCCAGGTGCCAATTGTTTACATAATCTCTAATGAAAATGGTATCGAATTAGAATTTAAAGATGGCAGTGTTTCAAAATCAGAAAGACTGAGTCTTGATAAATCAATCAGTCAGAAAATATTTAACAGAACCGGGGATGTTGTTCGAATAGTAGTTTATGTTAATCAAGGGATGTTGAGGTAATGCAAGGTTACTTTCTTCATCGTGTAATAATGCTTATTAGTGTATGTCATTTTTCTTCATGTACCCTACTGATGGATAAAAAAATAAACACCGATCAACGTATAGAGCAAAAAGTTGAAGCCCTGCTCGCACAGATGACGCTCGATGAAAAGATTGGTCAGATGACGCAGGTGCGTCACTTTGATGATATCACCATGGATGAAATAACTACCAAATTCATCGGGTCGATTATTCATACGCAGGGGCCAACACCCGGCAAGGATGCGGCTGAGTGGCAGGCCAAATTTGTTGAGCTTCAAAAACTGGCGCTATCCACACGTTTAGGAATTCCCATGTTTTTTGGTGTGGATGCAGTACATGGACAAAATACCTATGAGGGTGCTACCATTTTTCCACACAACATTGGCTTAGGCGCAGCTGGAAATTCACAACTGGTAGAAAAAGCTGCAGCCATTACCGCTCTTGAGGCACGGGCCACCGGATTCAATTGGGTTTTCTCTCCATGCGTAGCCATTCCCTATAATGAAAAATGGGGTCGTGTGTATGAAGCTTTTTCGGAAAGTACTGAAATTACAACTGAGTTGACAAAAGCTTCTGTGCGCGGACACCAGGGAGCGCCAGATCAACCGGTATCACTTATTGCAACGGCCAAACATTTTATCGGTGATGGAGCAACGGATTTTGGCGTGGAGGGTGGCAACACTACGCTAAGTCAGGAGGAAGTTTTTGAACGATTGCTTCAACCTTATCGTGCAGCGGTAGAGGCCGGAGTGGGTTCCGTTATGGCTTCTTTCAACAGTTTGAATGGTGTGCCCATGCATGCCCACCGCACAATGATTACAGATGTCTTAAAAGGGTCACTGAAATTTGAGGGTATTGTTGTCTCCGATTGGAAGGCGTATTCCCGCTTTGGTGGAACCGATATTATTAATGCCGGTGTGGATGTAGTGATGGCTGTTGAAGGCGACTTTAACATGTATGTGGAAGGCGTACGAGAAGGTGTGTTGAGCGGAGTAATACCCCAAGAGAGAATTGATGATGCCGTGCGCAGAATATTGAGGCAGAAATTTCGGATAGGCTTGTTTGATAATCCTTTTCCAGACACAACCCTTATACCCAAAATTGGAATCCAGGCACATCGGGATATTGCACGGCAGGCGGTGCGGGAATCCTTGGTGCTGCTCAAAAATGAAAATAATGTATTGCCACTAAAGAAAGATACCCGCATGGTCATCGTAGGAGAATTTGGTGATAATTCCGGATTACAATCCGGTGGCTGGACGGTGAACTGGCAGGGAATGACTGAAAATTATGCAGGTGCTACCACCATTCTGGAAGGCTTCAGGAAAAATTCAGCTGCCGAAATTTTATATGATAAGGATGGTACTGCCGATTACGATAATGTTGATGTAGCGGTAATGGTTGTAGGCGAAACGCCTTACGCTGAATTTATGGGCGACATTGGCGGAGAAATGAACAAGTATCAGCTTACGCTTACGGAAGCACATCAAAAGCTTATTGATACCTATGCAGCAAAAGGAATAAAAACGGTAGTGGTGTTAATTTCAGGAAGACCCTTAGTCGTAACAAAGCAACTTCAGCAATCCGATGCCTTTGTTGCCGCATGGCTACCGGGGTCGGAAGGTGATGGTATTGCAGAGGTGCTGTATGGCGACTATGATTTTAAGGGCAAACTCCCTCACTCCTGGCCAAAGTCAGTGGAAGATTATAATGGAAAGTATGGTCCCAACTTTTGGGATACTACCCTGGGACCACTTTTTCCTTTTAGCTTTGGATTGACCTATAACGAATCACGATGAACGAATGATGTAAATAAAGAAGCTAATGACATTACTATGAATTCGACTCTTAAAATAATTTCTTGCGGACTCATTATAATACAAAGCTATTCGTGCAAGACAAATAAAACAGAAGAACAATCAGATAAACCGGTTAACCAAAAAGAAGTGACAGCGAAAGACATTTTAGGATATGCAGATTACCTGGCCATGAGCTATGAAGGGTACAGGGAAAAATCCAGAACGATTCAACCCACCGTAGATCAGCTGAAAGAAGATCTAAAAATTATGTCGGCTATGGGCGTAAAAATAGTACGCACCTATAACGTACAGTTTCCACATGCCTCGAACGTACTCAAAGCCATTCACGAGCTAAAACTAACAGATCCTGATTTTGAAATGTACGTGATGCTGGGCGCGTGGATTGATTGTAAAAATGCATGGACCGATCAAGCTCCTGATCACACTATAGAAAGCGAACAAAATGAAGGTGAGATTAACCGTGCCGTGGCGTTGGCTAATCAATATCCGGATATCGTTAAAATACTGGCCGTGGGAAATGAAGCCATGGTTAAGTGGGCTACCAGTTACTATGTTCAACCATCAGTAATTCTGAAATGGGTAAACTACGTGCAATCCCTTAAAGCTGAGGGTAAGCTTTCCAAAGATCTTTGGATTACCAGCTCTGATGATTTTGCCTCCTGGGGAGGTGGCGATTCCAGCTATCACACAGAGGATCTGGGTAAATTAATTAAGGCAGTGGATTACATATCCATGCACACCTATCCGTATCACAACACCCATTACAATCCGGATTTTTGGCGCGTACCGGTTGAAGAAGTAAAACGTTCAGAAATTGAAAAAACAGATGCAGCAATGCTGCGTGCCCTGGCGTTTGCCAAAGCGCAGTATGATTCGGTTGCTTCGTATGTAAAAAGTATGGGCGTGGACAAGCCCATTCACATTGGCGAAACAGGATGGGCTAGTATTTCCGATGGTTTTTATGGTCCTGAAGGATCACGCGCTACCGATGAATACAAACAGGGACGGTATTACAAGCTCATGCGCGAGTGGACCAATGCAGCAGGAATTTCGTGTTTTTATTTTGAGGCCTTCAATGAGCAATGGAAAGACGCAGGAAATCCCAAAGGTTCAGAAAATCATTTTGGATTATTTGGTATCACTGGAGAAGCCAAGTATGCGTTGTGGGAATTGGTCGATCAGGGAGTTTTTAAGAACCTGACGCGCGATGGTCATCCGATTAGAAAAACATACAATGGAGATGAACAAGCACTTCGTGAGGAAGTGATGGCTCCACCACTAAAATAAATGTGAACCGTTCAACAAGAATGAATACCATGAAACACTATGCTTTTATTCTGGCAGTACTTTTTTTTATCAGTGCATGTAACTCTGCTAATAAAAAGTTATCGGTGGAAGTCTTTGAAACTTCAGCCAGTGGTAACCAACTAAAGAAGCTTGATCTGGGTGATCACGATAATGCTGAAGTAACTTTAAAAATACTACCGGATGAAGAATTTCAAACGATCACAGGTTTTGGCGGATCCTTTACGGAGTCTTCTGCATTCTTACTTAATCAACTTAGTGAAGCGAACCGGGATAAAATCCTCGAGGCGTACTTTGGCGATAGCGGTGCCCGGTATTCGCTTGCACGGACACACATGAACTCGTGCGATTTTTCCTTAAACCAGTACTCGTATGCACCTGTGGCAGACGATAAAGACCTTAAAAACTTTTCGATTGACGAAGATCGCGAGGATATCATTCCCATGATTAAAGCCGCAATGGCCAAATCAACTGATGGGTTCAAGTTAATCTCCTCTCCGTGGACGGCACCACCCTGGATGAAGGACAATAAACAATGGGTAGGTGGAAAACTTCTGCCGGAATATTATGAAACCTGGGCGTTGTTCTTTTCTAAATACGTTGACGCATACAAAGCAGAAGGGATTGACATTTGGGGCTTCACGGTTGAGAACGAGCCACTGGGCAACGGCAACAATTGGGAAAGCATGCACTTTACGCCCGAAGAAATGACCTTGTTCGTGCAACAACACCTCGGTCCAACATTAGAGGCGGAGGGAAAAGCGCATGTGAAAATCTTAGGCTACGATCAAAACCGGGAACACCTCGAAGAATGGGTGGATGTTATGTATAAGGACGAGGGTACCTCAAAATACTTCAGCGGCACTGCCGTTCATTGGTATGCCAGCACCTATGAAGTATTTCCGGAAGCACTTCAGTATGCACACAACAAAGCACCCAATAAGCACCTCATTCAAACAGAAGCCTGTGTTGATGCAGATGTACCAAAATGGCAAGATGATGCCTGGTATTGGTCCAAAGAAGCAACCGATTGGGGCTGGGATTGGGCACCGGAAGAAGATAAAAAGTACCATCCAAAGTATGTGCCGGTTTACCGCTATGCCAGGGATATTATAGGTTGCCTGAATAATTGGGTTGATGGATGGGTCGACTGGAACATGGTGCTGGACCGGCAAGGCGGACCAAATTGGTTTAAGAACTGGTGTGTCGCTCCTGTTATTGTTGATCCCGAGGCTGATGAAGTTTACTTCACTCCTCTTTATTATACACTGGCACATTTTAGCAAGTATATCAGACCAGGTGCCCAGCGAATAGGATTTGAATTATCGGACAATACATTACTCGCAACAGCCGCTAAGAATCCTGATGGCATGATCGCAGTGGTCCTGTTGAATCAGGGTACCGAAGCAAAAAAGATAACACTATCCCTTGAGGAAAAAACCGCCAGCATCGCCATTGATGCACAAGCTATCCAAACCATTCTTATAGCCACTAAAAACTAAAGCCATGTCAGCGAGTGTAAGTCAAGTTCCCTTTGGTCAAAAAGTAGCCTTCGGCCTGGGCATGTTAGCCAATCAAATGTTCCCGGCTGTGTTGGGTATTTTCATGGTAGTGCTGGTGCAAGACCTCGGTTTTCCAGGATGGATGTGGGGAACGATATATTTTTTCCCCAGAATATTTGATGCGTTTACAGATCCCATCATGGGCTTCATCTCCGACAATACCAAATCAAAATGGGGAAGACGAAGACAATACGTTTTCATAGGCGCTGTAGTCATGGGCCTTGCTTTCATGGTAATGTGGCAATTGTACAGGGTCAATGGTGTAGAATATAATTTTATTTATTTCATCCTATGGTCATTTGTCTTCTATTTAGGTCTCACCATTTTCAGTGTTCCTTATGTGGCAATGGGCTATGAAATGAGTAATGATTTTCATGAACGCACCAGCATTATGGGGGTTGCCCAATGGATTGGTCAGTGGGCTTGGGTGATCGCCCCCTGGTTTTGGGTGATCATGTATGACAAAACCTTATTTGAATCAGCAGATGTGGCAACCCGAACATTGGCCGTATGGGTAGGGTTCATATTTATGCTGTGCGCCATGGTTCCGGCCGTATTTATTAAAAGTAGATCAACCCTTAACGAAAATTACTCCCCGCTTAGCATTGCCACTATTGGCGGGAGTCTGAAAAAAATACTTTCAGGTTTTAAAGAAGCCTTTAACTTAAAACCATTCCGACAACTCTGTATTGCAACTTTTTTGGTTTTCAATGCCTTCAATACCATTGCAGCTTTTTCATTCTTTATTATCGTATACCATCTTTTTGATGGCGATGCAGGCGCAGCGGGTATCTGGCCTACCCTCTTTGGATGTTTGGGTGCACTCGGAACAACCTTTTTGGTTATTCCCATAGTTACCAGACTGTCTAAAATAATGGGGAAACGAAATGCCTTTATTACGTCACAGGGAGTTTCAGTTTTTGGCTATATCCTGTTATGGTTTCTATTTATTCCGGGCAAACCGTATATGTTCATTTTTGCATTACCCTTTTTCTCCTTCGGTATAGGTAGTCTGTTTGTGTTGATGATGTCCATGACAGCTGATGTTATTGATATGGATGAACTCAATACGGGTTTAAGACGTGAAGGAACATTTGGAGCCATTTATTGGTGGATGGTAAAATTTGGTTTCGCCATTGCTGGTGGATTGAGTGGTGCCATTATGACTATTGTAGGGTTTGATTCTGGCGCTGAAACCCAACCGGAAGGTGCGATAACTGGCTTGAGAGCTTTTTTCTCCGGACTTCCGATTTTAGGAACATTGATTGCCATGTATGTTATGCGCAATTACGATGTTACCGAGGAGCGCGCCAATGAAATGCGTGTTGAATTGGATAGGCGTAAAGCAGCCAAAACAAAACAATACACATCCTATTATCAGCAGGAGAAATTCCTTTCCCCGAAAACAATTCCTGCATTAGCAACGGATATTGATTTCTCATCACTCTCGGATTCAGCTGCAAAACAACTTTTCGTTCAAACCTTAGCCGATAGACTTCACGGAATTTGCTTTAGTCCATACCTGGAAAACCAAAATATTGGTGATATCCTTTCAGAAGAGCAGATTCAAAAAAGGATGGCCATTATTGCACCGTATACAAAATGGGTGCGATCGTTCTCGTGTACGGAAGGAAATGAGTTTATTCCCAAAGCAGCCCGGGAAAAAGGGTTGAAAACCATAGTTGGTGCCTGGATTGATAGTAATAAAGCGAATAATGAAAAGGAAATTAAAGCGTTAATTGGGTTGGCAAAACAAGGATATGTTGATGTAGCGGTAGTTGGTAATGAAGTACTCCTTCGCAATAATTTAACGGAACAGGAATTACTCGTCTACATTCAACAAGTCAAGCATGCGCTGCCGAATATACCCGTTGGGTATGTCGATGCCTACTACCAATATAGAGATCACCCTGCACTGGCAGATGCCTGTGATCTTATATTGGCGAACTGCTATCCCTTCTGGGAAGGATGCAGAATTGAACATGCGTCAGGGTATCTTGAACAAATGTACACCGTGGCAAAAGATGCTGCGAAAGGAAAAAGTGTTATTATTACGGAGACAGGTTGGCCTGATCAGGGAACGATTAATGGCGAAGCCCAACCGTCACCAGATAGTGCTATGCGCTATTTTATAAATATACAGAAGTGGGCTAAGCAAGCGAACATCGAAATGTTCTACTTCTCATCCTTTGATGAGTCCTGGAAAGTCCGACATGAAGGAGACGTAGGACAACGTTGGGGTATATGGGATAAACATGAAAATTTAAAATACAAGTAAACTATGTCGTCAAAAGCTGAAAAGGTACTATCGCTGACGGGTCTTTCGTTCGAAGGTACTACTGCAGAATCTTTACGTGAATTGTTCAGAAAAGTGTTGAATGCCGGCATGTATGGACTCGGATTTAGTGCTTACACAGAGGGGCAAAAACCTGGAGAGATCATAACCGAGAAACAGATAAGAAGAAGATTGGAAATCATTAAGCCATACACGAAATGGGTAAGATCATTTTCGTGTACAGAAGGCAATGAACTCATTCCCAAAATTGCCAAAGAGCTTGGCATGAAAACATTGGTGGGTGCCTGGTTAGGCAACGATGATACGATCAATCAGCAGGAAATTGAAAACCTAATACAAATTTCACAGGAAGGATACGTTGATATAGCTGCAGTCGGAAACGAGGTAATGCTTCGTGGCGATTTAACAGAAGATGAATTGATCGCCTTTATTGAACGAGTGAAGCAGGCTATTCCCGGCATTCCGGTTGGGTATGTGGATGCGTATTTTGAATTTGACGTTAAACCAAGAATCACACAGGCATGTGATGTAGTGCTGGCTAACTGTTACCCGTATTGGGAAGGTTGTCACATCGACTATTCCTTATTGTACATGAAGGAAATGTATAACAAGGCTATGCGTGCTGCCAACGGAAAGCCAGTGATCATCAGCGAAACGGGGTGGCCAAGTCAGGGTACCAACTTTGGGGCCGCCATGCCATCTGATGAAAATTTCATGAAATACTTCATCAATACACAAAAGTGGTCGATGGAGGATGACATCAAAATATTCTATTTTTCATCCTTCGATGAGTCGTGGAAAGTTGGTGCTGAAGGTGATGTGGGTGCTTATTGGGGAATTTGGGATAAGGATGAGAAACTTAAATACTAAATTGCAGGCCATTTTATGGCCTTAATAAATCTTACCGATACCATCATAGCCCTCGCCACTGCACAAGGTGTTGGCGCTATTGCGGTAGTTCGCTTATCGGGTACTGATGCCATCACATTGGTCAACGCTGTTTTCCCCGAAAAAAACCTTGAAGCCCAGGCTTCGCATACCTTACACTTCGGCACCATTCGCGATAGCGACAAAATCATTGATGAGGTAGTCGTAGGTATATTCAAAGCGCCCCGCTCCTTCACACGAGAAAACGTGGTGGAAATTTCCAGTCATGGATCGCCCTATGTGGTGAAAGAGTTGATTAAAGTGTTTTTGAACAAAGGCGCACGACTGGCAGAACCCGGAGAATTTACTAAGCGTGCATTTTTGCACGGACGAATAGACCTTACCCAGGCCGAAGCCGTTGCGGACATTATTAATGCCGAAACTGATAATGCCCGGCAGGCAGCCCTTAACCAAATGCGTGGAGGATTCGCTAAAGAAATCAATCACTTGCGCGAAGAATTAATACACTTTGCATCCCTTATTGAACTTGAACTTGATTTTGGAGAAGAAGATGTAGAATTTGCTAAGCGTGATGATCTTCGAAATCTCATTCTCCGCATACAGCATTATCTGCAAACGCTCATCGATTCCTTTGATGCCGGGAATGTAATTAAAAATGGTGTACCTACCGTAATCGCGGGCAAGCCCAACGCGGGTAAGTCTACCTTACTAAATATTTTATTAAATGAAGAACGAGCCATTGTATCAGAAATAGCCGGCACTACCCGTGATGCTATTGAAGACGAAATTGTTTTAGGCGGAGTTAACTTCAGGTTTATTGACACCGCTGGTTTGCGTGAAACAAACGATGTGATTGAAGCCATTGGGGTGGAACGTACGCGAGAGCGCATGAAAAAAGCTTCGCTGATTATCTACTTGTTTGATTTGGTCACTACCACGATTGATGAAATCAAACGAGAAGAAGAAGAATTAAAACTTCTGGGTATCCCCTTTATCAAGGTTGGGAATAAGGTTGATAAGGCAAAACCCGAACTACTGCATGCTCTAGAAAAAGAAGATATTGTTCTTATCGCTGCCGCTCAGAAAATGAATATCGACCAGCTAAAAGAAAAGATTTTATCTGTTTTTCATATTCAGGATGTTAAACAGGGAGATATACTGGTAACCAACCTCCGGCACTTTCAAAATCTTACGCAAACCCACAATGCGCTTCAACGCGTTTTGGATGGACTTGAAACGGGCATCACCGGTGATTTTCTGGCCATGGATATCAGGCAGGCCTTGCACTACCTGGGTGAAATAACCGGTACCATTACCACGGAAGATTTACTGGATAACATCTTCAGTAAGTTTTGTATTGGGAAGTAACCACTACAAACAAGCCTATTAAAAACGATATCAAGATTTCAAAGGCATTATAATTAATAGTATTGATACAGATACCTTACTAAAGCAAAAAGCGGACTTCAGAAAGTTCCCTGCCGATTTGCTGAACACCCTGTAAAATTCGTTTGGTTTGAATAGCTGAAGGTTTTTTTATGCCCTTGATATATTGCGCCAACAAGCTCTGGTTCATGCCTATGCGTTCAGAAAGTGCCTTTGCGTTAATAACCTTGTAAAAGTCAAAGAAACTTTCCAAGTCATATTCAAACTGTAATTCCTCAATAGAGTAGGTATAGCCCAAATCTTCAAACGTAAGATTTATCATTTCAACAATCATTTGATGAAGTTCATCCCAGCTATCTCCACAGGTAACAAGGCTTCTTTCTTTCCATTGCCCCAAGGCGGTATAGCCCAAATCCTCTTTAATGATTTTAAGTTTGATTACAGGTTTTTTTGCTTTTGTTTTCATTACGTTTATCTTTTTTTTGTTTTTATTTCAGCTAGCTTTAGAATAGCTTGTAGAGTGCCTTTCTTCATCTCTTTTGAAGCGTGGAACGGAACAGGGATAACATTAGCTTTAGTTAGGTGCTTCATAATGATATGGCTACCTTTTTGGCGTGCTTCAAACCAACCATCTCTTTTCATTATCCGAAGTAGTTCGCTAGACTTCACACCAACAAAGGTAATAAATATATTACTTACTACGAATGACTTTAATAAAAGGTTCCCGCATAATGTTCAAATCAAAAAGTATCGGTAAGGATGCTATAATTTTATCAGCCAGTAATACATACACGTGTAAATCACGCCAAATTAACCTTGAATTTTAAACCTTGAATGTTATCTTAGCCAATTGATTAGACTAAATTTTTACCCGATGACCCTCCCCTCACTGAAATCGCTGGTTGTTACAACCCTGATTCTTTCTTCCCTTGGCGTATATGCCCAAAACTACTATGTGGTCGTTGGTGCTTATCGTGTTCAAAAATATGCCGATTTGTTTACCGGCTATGTTCGAAATGCAAAATATGATGCCAAACAAGGTATGCATGAAAAGCGCAATCTGACGTATATCTATGTGCTGAAAACAGAGAACCGGAAGGAAGCGTCAGCCATGACCATCAAGCTTCAAAAAGAGACAGAATTTGAAGATGCCTGGCTTTATGAAGGCCCGCTTACCACCGATGAGCCTACACCTATTGTTATAAAAGAAGAACCTAAGGAAGAAATACCCGTAGTTGTGGTGCCCAAGGAAGAGCCCGTTGAACTTCCCAAAGAAGAACCGAAAGAAGAACCCATAGAAGAGCCAAAAGAAGAGCCCGTTGATGAGGACAAGCCGTTACCTCCTGCAAGAGGTAAGTACTTCAAGTTTATTGTAACTACTCAGGATGGAAATGAATTAAATACCCAGGTACACAATGTAGATCGTATGCAGGGCCGTGACCTGGCTGTCTATAAAACAAATGAATATGTGGATGTATTAAGTCCTGTTGATCCTTCGATGCCCCTATCCATAGTATGTGGTGTTTTTGGATATGCCGAAGCCATCCAACTGATTGATTTTAATGACCCAAGCCAAACACCCGATGCAACACTGGATGATAAAGGCGCCTGGATTATCCCTTACAAATTAGAGCGATTAAAGAAAGGTGATGTAACGGTAATGTACGATGTAGCATTTTATAAAGATGCTTCTATTATGACCCCCGCATCAAAAACTGAATTGGACGAATTAGTTGATATGATGCGCTTGAATCCTAATTATTTTATTAAAATACATGGGCACAATAATGGTAACGACAAGAACCTTAGGATTACCACAATGGGTAAAGACAAAAATTATTTTGCCATGGCCGGTTCAAATATAAAAAATGGTAATGGCAAAGATCTATCGAAATTAAGAGCAGAAACTATCCAGTCATATCTGGAAGATAATGGAATTGATAAGAAGCGAACCGAAATTTATGCCTGGGGTGGAATGGAAATGCTGGTAAAACAAGGTTCTACCGTTGCAGCCAGGTTGAACAACCGCATTGAAATTGAAATTCTACAGGACTAGAAACTAGTTTAGTATACAGATGATAAATGGCACCTTTTGGGGTGCCATTTATGTTAAAATATTAATTATAATCAATGTCCGTAACGAGTCCAAAACTGCATTGTTGTAATCGCGGGCCTGCCTTTGCTGAAGCGGCTACGCGCAGGCAGGCTTGACCCGCGGTCCCAGAACCATCATGATAAAATCAGAAAAATGAAAAGTGTAAAAGTAACATTATTTCTACTGCTGTCAATCCTTTCTGTCAGCGCACAACAACCCGAAGTATATCCTCCACATTGGTGGAGTGGAATGAAAAACACTTCCCTTCAACTCATGGTATATAACCCGGAAATTGGAAAAGATAAGCCATCAGTTTCACTTAAATACCCTGGTGTTACCCTTAAAAAAGTACATTATCCGGAAAACAGTAATTATTTGTTTATCGATCTTGACCTTTCTTCAAAGGCTACACCCGGAAAATTTAACCTTACCATCAATCATAAATCGAAACCGGTTACCATCGAATATACACTAAAGCCAAGGCGCAATGGCAAAGGAACAGAATTTGCACAAGGCGTTACCTCATCCGACTTTATTTACCTGCTCATGCCCGATCGCTTCAGCAACGGTGATCCAACCAATGATCGTCTGCCGGGCATGCGTGATCAAACCCTGAATCGCGATTCCATTTATCACCGTCATGGTGGCGACCTGCAAGGTGTAATCAATAAACTTGACTACCTTCATGACTTAGGGGTAACTGCTTTGTGGATGACACCGGTTATTCAAAACGATATGCATAACCGAACCGAGCACGGTTATGCATTTACCAATCACTACAAAATTGAACCACGCTTTGGCGGTGAAGAAGCCTACAAAAAACTTGGCTATGAATTACACAGACGTGGCATGAAGCTCATTCAGGATGC
>CAZQXC010000015.1:0-32169 GCA_964597075.1 uncultured Roseivirgaceae bacterium
CAAAGACGGAGAGTTGTTGTTGATGTTCTTCGGAAAAATCTTCCATATCGAACCTACGCTTATCACGTACAAGACAAATAATCCGATGTCCTTGATCCAGTAATACCGGTAATAATCTTCGGCCAATGTAGCCGGTTGAACCGGTAAGTAGAATGTTCAGCTTGTTCATGAGCGGATGATTTTCATTTTCTTCAAGTACTCCGTGGTAAGGGGCTTACCTTTCTTCAGATTTTTATGTGATACAACATCGCAAAGCGTACACCAATGATCTCCTCCATCCAACCACTCCACCACATTCAGATGAACATAAGCCAGGCAATTTTTCATCACAATAAAATTTTTAAATGGCTCAATTTTATT
The DNA here is from genome assembly GCA_964597075.1 of uncultured Roseivirgaceae bacterium. GTDB lineage: Bacteria > Bacteroidota > Bacteroidia > Cytophagales > Cyclobacteriaceae > UBA2336. Next base: position 361 of record CAZQXC010000015.1, read on the forward strand.
TTTAAGCCGTTGCATTTTATCAACAGCGTAACCCGACTTTTTTCCCAACAGATTAACTACCCGATACTGATCCTGGGCAAGGTACTGCAAAATAAATTCAGAGTTTTTCCTCACAAGATCAAGAGTTAACGTTTTTTTGTAGATGGCTACGATAAATCGTTTAGGTTTCATGGATACAGGTGTAACGTAGGAGCAAATATTCATATTTGCCTTAGTCTCAGCAATACTGGCAATGCTGTACACCGGTTGATCTACCCGGTTCCATGGTTTTTTACGAAGGCTTTTCATCATAATGATGTAATAAAAGTATCGGCCACCTGAAAGATATTCTTTCGCTTGGTTATATCCATTTTTTCGAGAAGTTTTACCATCATGCTCATACGTGGATTTTTACTAAACTGCTGTTTATGGGTATCAATGAAGCGCCAGTACAAACCATCCCAAACAGTACACCACTCACCTTTTTTGTAGTGACTCATTTTTAGAATATAGTTGGATCCGCTGATATATGGCTTGGTAGCCATCAGTCCGCCATCAGCAAACTGGCTCATGCCGTAAACGTTTGGTACCATTACCCAGTCGTATGCATCGATATAGAGTTCCATGAACCATCGGTAAACATCATCCGGATCAAACTCACAGAGTACCATAAAATTGCCGAGGATCATGAGCCGTTCGATGTGGTTGGAGTAGCCGGTTTTCAATAACCGCTGAATAACCCTGTCAACAGGTTCAATGCCGGTAGTGCCAGTGTAGAAAGACGATGGAATTTTGCGGTGGTGATTAAAATAATTGGTGGTCCGTTCGTTAACGCCTTCGCGGATGTATACCGCACGGATAAATTCACGCCAACCCAAAATCTGCCGGATAAACCCTTCTGCAGAATTTAGCGGAACGTTTTTATCCTGCATTACTTGCAATGCTTTGTTCAGGATGTAGGAAGGTTGAAGCAGACCAATATTGAGCGCAGGTGTGAGTACTGAATGAAACAGAAAAGAGTCATCCTTATCGATTGCGTCTTGATAGTCGCCATAGTTTTTAAATCGGTTATGCAGAAATTGATCGAGAGCATAGGCGGCCTCATCATAGGTAGTTGGATAGGTAAATCCTTCTGCGGACCCGTAGTGATCGGGGAAATATTTGTTAACGTAATCTTTCGCTTCCCGAACATAATCATTAATGGTGATCGCTTTACGCTCGGGCACTGTAGTGCCTGAAGGAAGTTTCTTCCGGTTCAACGAATCATACGTCCATGATCCGCCAATCGGATTTTCTCCATCTACTAAGATTTGCTTTTGCTTGCGCAGGTCAATGTAAAACTCCGTCTGGAAGTAGCGTTTCTTTTTAGCGAAAAAAGTATCGATGAAATCGGTAGTACAAATAAAGTTGGGGGAGGGATACTGTACCAGCGTTAGGCTATGGTGTTTAGCATAGCGTTTAAGTCTGCGCTCAAGCAGATAATCAACTGTATCAGCATAATGAATAACTTTAATTCCTTTCGCATGAAAATCATTGAAGGTTGGTGGTAGCGTGCCCGTTGATGTGTGATCAGAATAGGTTACCGTAAATCCTGAGGTCAGCAGATGCTGTTTATAAAACTTCATGGAAGCCCGGTGGAGGATAAGCTTTTGTTTGTGAAAAGCATACTGACTGAAAAACAGGTTATCTTCTACCAGGTACACCGGCCGGTCTTTTTTCAATGCCGGGTGATCGTTGAAGAGTTGATGCGGAAAGATCAGTGTTGCTTCCATGTCCTGAAGTAAACACGGAGGAAGGTTGGATTGTTAGTAATTACTCACGTTTTCGCCTGCAGGCATCACTGCAGTATTTTACGGCAGACCAGTTCTTTTCCCACTTTTTACGCCAGGTGAAAGGCCGCATACACACCGGACACATTTTTTCGGGCAAGTCGGATTTTTTTACACCACGCATAAGCAGGGATTATTCAGCGCTTAGGGCTTCTTTATACACCCGCAGTACCCGGTCGCGAGCAAAGGCATGGTCAACAATAGGTTTGGGATAGGCTGGGGAATGCACTTCTGGTACCCATTTTTTAATGTATGTTTCTTGCGGATCGAATTTATCAGTTTGCAGGTACGGATTGAATACGCGGAAGTAAGGTGCTGCGTCACATCCGGAACCGGCCGCCCATTGCCATCCCCCGTTGTTGGCCGCCAAATCGAAGTCGAGTAGTTTTTTGGCGAAATACGCTTCTCCCCAGCGCCAGTCGATGAGTAAGTGTTTGGTAAGAAAACTGGCCACAATCATGCGTACACGGTTGTGCATGAATCCGGTAGTATTCAGTTCGCGCATGCCCGCATCCACTATCGGGTAGCCGGTTTTACCTTCACACCAGGCAGTAAATTCGGTCGGATCATTACGCCATTCAATTCTGTCATAGGCAGGCTTGAAGGCTTTTGTTGCAACGTGCGGAAAGTGCCACAGAATCATGTGATAGAAATCGCGCCAGATTAATTCATTCAGCCATGTTTCATTTTTCTTCAGCGCCACCTGAACCAGTTTGCGAATACTTACTGTACCAAAACGAAGGTGAACACTCAACCGCGAGGTTCCGTCTATCCCGGGTATGTCGCGTTGGAGATGATAGTTTTCAATGATGGTTTGCCGGATGGTTCGTTCCGGAAAGTGAATGCCGAAAGGCTTAAATCCAAGATCAGCCAGAGCTGGAAAGGGTAGTGGTGCTGATTTTTTTAAATGGGATAAATACTTTTTAGTGTCAAAACCTGTATAGTGTTTAGCGTGCAGTGTTGCTTTCCACTTCCGACTATAGGGGGTATATACGGTATAGGGTTTACCATCATCTTTGGTGATCTCCTCCTTTTCAAAAATGATATGATCCTTGAACGAACGAAACTCAATACCTCGTTCTTCCAATGATTGCTTTACGAGGGAATCTCGCTGGCGGGCATAGGGTTCATAATCCGTATTCGTGTAAACAGCTTTCGGATGTAGTTTCTTTAGAAGCTCAACCGGATTACCGTGTAGTATGAGCAATGAACTGCCCAGTGCCTCTGCTTCTTCTTTTATTCGGGAAAGTGCTTCGAGAATAAATTCAACACGCGCATCGACTTTATCCTCGAGTTTATCAAGGATATCCGTATCAAAAATAAAAAGGGGTAATACGTTGTGGTTTTCCTTTAGGGCGTGATAGAGACCCGCATTATCGGATAGTCGCAAATCTCTACGTAACCAAAAAAAAACTGTTTCAGCATCAACTACTTTTTGTGAAGCATTATTTACGAAGCGCTTCAATTTCCTTTTCAAGTTTATCAATGGCTTCCATCTTTACAGCATACAATTTCAGATCACCCGAACGTTGAACATGCATAGCTTCTTCAAGAAGTTTTTTACGTTTGGTTTCCAGTTGCTTGATTGGATCTTTTTTCAGAAAGGAGAACATAAGGCTTTTCGTTTGTATTTAAACAACTCCTGAATGGGAATGTTCAAGGTGATGCTCAGACAGTCACCAATGCTTGCATTTCTGGGTGATTGACAATGAGTTTAAACCAGTGGGTGAATTCCTCCGGATGAGTGCTCATTCTTCGTTTCAAATCAGGCACACTGATATATTTCCAATCCTGTGCTTCATCCTGGTTTAGCGTAGGCGCATCGTCATGGGTAGCCGTCAGCACATGATCGAGTTCATTTTCAATCAAACCACCATCCAGTTCAATCCGATAAATAAACGAGTAAGCTCTTTCGGGTTGAAGATCAAGCCCCATTTCTTCCTGCAGCCTGCGCTGAGCGGCCTCTTCAATCTGTTCGCCCGGCCGTGGATGGCTGCAGCATGTATTCGTCCACAAACCTGCGCTGTGGTATTTGCAATCGGCCCGCCTTTGAATCAGCATTTCACCTTTGGTGTTGAATACGAGTACCGAAAAAGCACGATGTAAAACGCCTTTTGCATGGGCTTCCATTTTTTCCATAGCACCCAGTTCGTTGTCGTGTTCGTCCACCAGGATAACATACTCCATCAGATCAGATTCAGTTGATGTTTAACATACGAATAAGCCAATAGCCTTGCCTTATGCCGGTTACGAATACGTATACGACTTTCCAGTACGCGCTCGCAAGGTGTATTTTTTATTTTGTTGAAAAGTGCCATATAATATACATAGGCAACGTACACACCGAAGCGAGAGGAGCGGGGAAGAAGCTTAATACCTTTAAGGCCTTCGTCAAAATCTACCTTGATACTTTCTTCAATTTCTTTTTTCTTGGCGTTGTCAAATTTTTCAAAATCAAGTCCAGGAAAATAGGTACGCCCCATATGTAGGTAGTCGGCATTCAGGTCGCGGAGGAAATTTATTTTTTGAAAGGCGGAACCCAGGCTCATGGCCATGGGTTTTAGATTTTCAAATTGGGCATCATCGCCCTGTACAAATACCCGCAGGCACATTAATCCTACTACTTCAGCAGAACCTAAAATGTATTCCTTCAAACCTTCCTGATCGTACTTTTTTAAACTCAGGTCCATTTCCATGCTGCGTAAAAATAAATCAATGGACGATCGATCAATGGAATACTTGTGTACGGTAGCCTGAAAACTATGAAGTATCGGATTTAAACTAATACCTTCATCGATGGCCGCATATGTATCATGTTTAAAGCGAACCAATAATTCTTCTTTGTTATATTCATGGAATGTATCCACAATCTCATCTGCCAGTCGTACAAATCCATAAATGGCATAGATCGGATTGCGCAATTCTTTGTTCAGGCAAAGGATGCCCAATGAAAATGATGTGCTATACGTGCGGGTGGTTAGCTGGCTGCATCGAATTGCGACTTTGTCGTAAAGTTCTTTCATTCCGAAGTAAAGTTACTCAATCTTAAGGTTTATTCTTTTTATCTCGCTTTATCAACTCCCCGGCCACCACTTGTCCCGAAATCAAGGAGGGTGGCACACCGGGCCCCGGTACGGTTAATTGTCCTGTATAAAACAGGTTATTTACTTTTTTGTTTAACATGCTGGGTTTCAGGTTGGCCGTTTGGAGCAGGGTATTGGCTAAGCCATAGGCATTTCCTTTAAAGGAATTATAATCGGCAATAAAGTCGTTATGGGCGTAACTTCGTTTAAATACAATGCTGTCCCGAATGGATTGCCCGGTCATTTTCTCAAAGCGATCCATCACCACGTTAAAGTAATGTTCGCGTGTAGCATCATCATCTTTAAGACCCGGTGCTACCGGTATTAGAATGAATATATTTTCATGACCGGCAGGGGCAACCGTTGGGTCAGTTTTTGAAGGGCAACTGATGTAAAATTGCGGACTACTTGGCCATTGTGGGTTTTCGTAAATTTCTTCCGAATGTTTTCCGAAATCCTGATCGAAGAATAAGGTGTGATGAAGGATGCCTTCAAGTTTTTTATTAAGACCTAGATAGAAGATCAGACTCGAAGGCGCCATCACACGGTTATCCCAATACGATTGATCATACTGCCTGAAGGGTTTTGGGATCAGGTGTTGTTCAACGTGATGGTAATCGGCTCCGGCTATAATGTAATCAAAAGGCCTTAACTGATTGTTTACAATAACACCTTTAGCTTTGACCGCATTTAAGTCCAGTTGCTGTACGGCATTATTGAATTCAATCCTCACTCCAAGTTCAGTAGCGAGTTGTACCATGCCTTCAATTATTTTATGCATACCGCCTTGCGGGTACCAAGTACCAAGCGCCATGTCGGCATAGTTCATTAAGCTATATAGAGCCGGTGTTTTTTGTGGCGTTGCACCAAGAAACAATACCGGAAACTCCAACAATTGGATTAACTTCTTCTCTTTAAAATATTTTCTGACGTAGGTGGATATTGATTGAAAGACATGGAGTTTAAAAACCCCGGTCATCAGTTTCAGGTCTGCAAATTCTAGTAGTGATAAGCCGGGTTTGTAGACCAATTCATTTATCCCGATGTCGTATTTGTATTTTCCTTCTTCCAAAAATTTCAGAAGGTTTTTACTGCTTCCAGGCTCAAGCCGGTCAAACATCTTGCAAAGTGCATCAATGCCGGATGGAATATCGAGTTGTTCCTCGGCTGAATAATAAATCCGGTAGGAAGGATTTAATCGTTCAAGGGTATAGTAGTCGGAAGGTTTTTTACCAAAGGTTGAAAAGAATTTTTCAAACACATCGGGCATCCAGTACCAACTGGGTCCCATATCAAACGTAAAGCCTTGCGCTTCAAATTTTCTGGCTCGCCCACCGGGTGTACTATTCTTTTCAAATACTGTTACCGCGTAACCCGCTTTGGCAAGATGACATGCTGCGGACAATCCGGCAAAACCTGAACCTATGACAGCAATTTTTTTCATGTGTTATCCGGCCATAAGCAATTCTACTTGGGCCAAGATAATCAATAACCAGCCAATTTTGTTTGAATTTCTTTACGTGCGTGGAAAATCCGATTCTTCACCGTACCGATCGGTATGTTTAAGTGTTCAGCAATTTCATGATACTTGTATCCGGAGGTATGCATCTTAAAAGGAACCAGTAATTCATCGCGTAAGCTGTTTACCTGACTCCACATGTCCTTATACTCGTAGTTTGAACCAGGTGAACTGAACGTGTGTGTATCTTCAACATTAAGAAAGTATAGTTCTTTGGTGTCATCATGCGATGTTTTAGCTCGCTGGTTTTTCCGGTAATTGTTGATGAACGTGTTCCGCATAATAGTGAACAACCAACCTTTCAAATTGGTGTTTTCACGAAACTTGGTACGGTACGTAAGTGCCTTAAGTATGGTATCTTGTACCAAGTCGTGCGATTCTTCTTTGTCGTTTGTAAATCTTCGGGTAAACGTTTTTAATACGGGACGAAGGCTGGCGATCTGATAATCAAAGTCTAAAGTTGTCATGGCGCTCTTGTTTATTGTTTAACAAAAATAGTTAAAAGTTGAACAAATACAAGATATATACGCTAAAATGCCTTTATTTGTTTATTATAATTGGATAAATATTAAACAATGTTAATTTAGGCTATGGATAACAATTGCTTGAGATCCAGCACATTGCGGAAAATTTCAATGTTTTCGAAAAAATTTCTTTCCATGTGCCTGGTTTGGTAACCTGAAACGAGAATTTTCTTGTTTGGGAAGGCAGTAGCCAGCTGTCTTAGGTATTCTTCCACCTTCGTGCCGAAAGGTGAACTGATTAGGCTGGTGATAATAATATCGGGTTTTTGGGTTGCTGAAACGCTGATAACATCTTTAAACGGAACGCTCTGCCCTAGGTAAAAGGTTTTAAATCCAGATTTGCGTACTACATAATGGAAGAAAAGAATTCCTAGTTCGTGCCATTCATTTTCAGGTAAGTAAAGTAATACCCGTTTGGGAATGGTGGGGACTACGGATAATCCGTCAATGGCCACAATCAATTTTTGCCGGATAAGATGTGAAATAAAATGCTCCTGCGCCGGGGTAACATTTTCAGTTAGCCATAGTACACCTATTTTTTCCATAAATGGATAAATGATGTTGGTCACGGTGTGTTCAAATCCAAAGCGAAGTATTAAGCCAGACAAAACCTTTTCAAACTTTTCCTCATCCAGGTCAACCATGGCCACAATCAACTGATCGATGAAAATGGCTGTATCGCTTTTTTGCTCACTAAATTCAAGGATTTTGCCATTAATCTGCTCCGCGGTCATATCGGCAATGTGTGAAATCTTAATGCCGTTAGTGTTTAGCATCGAAACGTTAATGATCTTTTTCAAATCATCATCCGAATACAATCGTATATTAGTATCTGTGCGTTGGGGCTCAACAATGCGATGCCGCTTCTCCCAAATGCGAATGGTATGGGCTTTTATGCCGGAGAGTTTTTCGAGTTCTTTAATAGAGTATTGGCCCATGGGTCAGATAGCTTTTAAAGTTAAACACAGCCACGCAAATATTGTTTAATTCGCTTTAATGATTGACCGGGTTTGTAACAAAGTAACCCCAAATTTCAAACATCAATACATTTCATCATAACTTCCCGATTGTGATTGAACCGCATCAGATAGCACCTGCAGAAGAATGGTTTCAGCAAAAAGGTTGGACTCCTTTTACATTTCAGCGGGAGGCATGGCAGGCTTATCTGGCTGGCAAAAGCGGATTAATAAACGCGCCAACGGGAAGCGGTAAAACCTACTCTTTAATTATTCCGATTCTGCTTGAGTTTGTGCAGAACCAACCTGATCGATTAACCAAAAGAAATCATGGCATACAAGCTTTGTGGATCACACCCATCCGGGCACTTTCCAAGGAAATTGAACTTTCTGCTAATCGTGCCATCGAAGGAATGGGCTTACACTGGAGTGTTAGTGTACGGTCGGGCGATACGTCAACCAAAGACCGTGAACGTCAGAAATTAAAACCTCCCGAGTTTCTCATCATCACGCCTGAAAGCCTTCACTTGTTACTGGCACAAAAAGACTATGTTGAATTTTTTAAAGACTTAAAAGCAGTAGTAGCCGATGAGTGGCATGAGTTGATGGGATCAAAACGCGGGGTGCAGGTGGAGTTGGCGTTATCCCGTTTACGAACGATAGCACCACGGCTAAAGGTATGGGGCATTTCAGCAACCATCGGGAATATGGAACAGGCCATAGAGATATTAATTCCCCACTCTAATTCCCCCCTTGAAAAGGGGGGAAGCAAGGGGGGTTACATTCGGGCCGATATCAAAAAGCAGGTTGAAGTCATATCTGTTTTACCTGACTCGGTGGAAACCATGCCCTGGGCCGGGCATCTGGGTATTCAATTGCTAGACAAGGTGGTAGAGATTGTAAAGGGTAGCACCAGCACACTCATCTTCACGAACACGCGTTCCTTCGCAGAGATATGGTATCAGAAAATGCTGGACAAAGCACCTGAACTTTCCGGGCTTATTGCCATGCACCATGGTTCTATCAGTAAAGAAATGCGAAACTGGGTGGAGGATCAATTGTATGATGGCAAATTGAAAGCTGTGGTGTGTACATCGAGTTTAGATTTAGGAGTTGACTTTCGTCCTGTTGAAACTGTAATACAAGTGGGCAGCCCGAAAGGTGTTGCCCGTTTTTTACAACGTGCAGGCCGCAGCGGGCACCAACCCGGTGCCGTAAGTCGGATTTACTTTGTGCCCACACATTCGTTGGAGTTAATGGAAGCCGCTGCTTTGCGTGAAGCTATACAGAAGGGAATTGTGGAAGAGCGCATTCCCTACATACGTTCGTTCGATGTGTTGATTCAATACCTGGTTACGCTTGCTGTGTCGGATGGTTTTTACCCCGATGAAATTTTAAAAGAGATACGGTCAACGTTTAGTTATACCAGCATTAGCAATGAGGAATGGGAGTGGTTGTTGAATTTCATCACTACGGGTGGCGATTCGTTACAGGCCTATGACGAATACCGCAAAGTGATTATTGAAAAAGATGGACGCTACAAAGTAGAAGACCGAAGGATTGCACAACGCCACCGTTTATCTATCGGTACAATTGTAGCTGATAGTTCCTTACATGTGAAATACGTTACCGGAAAATACCTGGGCACCATAGAAGAATATTTTATTTCACGTCTTAATCCTGGCGATACATTCTGGTTTGCCGGGCAGGTGCTGGAACTGGTGCGCATCAAAGATATGGAAGCGCAGGTGCGCAGAAGCAAACGCAAATCGGGGTTGGTACCCTCATGGCAGGGAGGGAGAATGCCACTATCATCGCAGCTCAGTGAATTGATACGGGATAAATTGAATGATGTTGCCCATCACAAAGAAGCGGATGACGAACTGAAGTTTCTCAAACCGCTTTTTGATTTGCAGGCATCACGTTCCCATCTCCCGGATAAGAAGGAATTTTTAATTGAATATTTTGAAACTGGCGAAGGCCATCATGTAGTAATGTACCCTTTTGAAGGACGGGCGGTGCATGAAGGCATGGCCGCGCTGGTGGCTTACCGCATCGCGAAGATTAAGCCCATTTCATTTTCCATCGCAATGAATGATTACGGCTTTGAACTTTTAAGCGATCAGGAAATTCCGATTGAAGAAGCGATCGAAACCAACGTACTGGGTACAGAAGATTTAATGAAAGACATCCAGGCGAGCATTAATTCCACGGAGATGGCCCGCAGAAAATTCCGCGACATTGCCGCCATTGCAGGGCTGGTTTTTAAAGGCTACCCTGGCAAACCTATTAAAGACCGCCACCTTCAATCCTCTTCCCAGCTTTTCTTTGAAGTCTTTCACGACTATGACGCGCACAATTTGTTGTTGCGCCAGGCCTATGAAGAAGTGATGGACTTTCAGCTGGAAGAAGTGCGGTTGCGCATGGCGCTGGAGCGCATCAACCACCAGAAGATCATCATCACCCGTCCCGATAAGCCCACGCCCTTTGCTTTTCCGATTATGGTGGATAGGTTGAGTCGTGATAAGTTAACCAGTGAGCAATTGAAGGATCGCATTCAAAAGATGGTTGTGCGATATGCCGAGTAGGCTGATCAAGTGATGTAATGTGTTTATGCAATTCCAGCATCAACTCATGGTAGAAGAGCGGATAGATAAAACTATATTTAATGGATAATTTAAGTACAGCACTATGAGTTATAATTTCTTCTATAAATCATTTCTTACTTTGACAATGATACTTTCCGCTTGTCAAACAACCAAAGAAAACAATAACACTAAAATTAAACTTTTCAACAATTCAGATCTGACGGGCTGGCACGTTGATGTTCCTGCAATGGACACCAGCGATATCCCATCTCCCTTCGTTGTACGCGATGGCTTGTTGGTAAGTCTGGGTGAACCCCGAGGACACCTGATCACCGATAACGTATATGAAAACTACCGGTTGGAAGTGGAATACCGTTTTTCCGGTGAGCCTGGTAACTGTGGTGTGCTGGTGCATGTTTCAAAACCGCGCGCATTATACGGTATGTTTCCGCAATCTATAGAAGTGCAGATGATGCACGAAAATGCCGGTGACTTTTGGTGCATTGTGGAAGACATAACTGTGCCAGATATGGAAACCAGGCGTGGACCAAAGGAGGAGTGGGGGATAAAGGAAGGCAAGGCAAGAAGAATTTTGAATTTAACGGATGGTTCAGAGCACCCGATTGGTGAGTGGAACTCCATGCTAATTGAGTGTGTCGGAACTGATATAAAAGTGTGGGTGAATGGCGACCTGGTGAATTCTGGATCAAACTGTACTACCAGCAAGGGGCAACTGGCTTTACAAGCCGAAGGATCTGAAGTGGAGTTCAGGAAGATTGAACTGACGTTATTGTGATAAATTTTTATGGAGATACTTTTCGCCCTTTATGGAACCATAAAGCTCTCCTGCATCCATTCCAATGCTTCCTCTAGGGTATCAAAGTCTTGGAATTGAATATTCATTTCTTCGCAACGCATAATCATCCGATTATAATAGATTGCTTTTGAAGGACTCTTAAAACCAACCGATGCAATACGTTTTAAGCCTTGTTTTCGAGCCTCAGGCAAGACAGATGATGAAAACCAGATTTGTTCATTTACCGGCACAGTACCCTGGTTGCGAAGATCTGCAATCCAACCGGGCGAATTGAAGGTCTTCAGCGTCTTAACTACAGTATCAAAAGTAAGTTGATAGGATTCTTTGGTTATTTCTTTCTTCCAGGAGATAACCGTACAATTTACGTTGGCATCATAATATACCTGTGCGGTTTCGTTATCGAAGAATACCTGGCGTTCAACCGATTCAGGTTTTGGAAATTTAAGTCGGAAGAAAGTTCCTTCATTTAAGTGTGACTCCACCTCAACGCTGCCATTTAATAATTCAGTTTGCGTTTTAACCAGATAGAGACCTAGCCCTCGTCCACCAACATGGGTATGGAAACGCTTGTATAATTTAAATACTTTTTCGCGTTGAGATTCTAAATCAAAGCCCAATCCATTATCGCTAATGGTAATGCATATATTTTCTTCATCCTCCTTCGTGGTGGCAAGAATTTCAAGATTCCGATCAGGCGAACGGTATTTTATGGCATTGCTTAACAGGTTATATAGGATACTGTGCAATAGTGCCCGTACAGTGTAAATGTGCTTTGCTGATTCGAAACTCTTTTTAATAACGAACTCAGGTCTGATTTGATCTTTGAGCATGGAGCAGCATTTACTCCATTCTGCTTCCAGGAGTACTTTTTCACGAACATGGGTAATGGAACTCCGCATGTCGATAATGGTGTTGAGGTCGCGTAATACACTATCCAGGTCAACTGTTGAATTGTAAACCAATTCGCGTAACCTGATCAACTCTTCTTGTGTGCTTGATGATCTCATCAGGTTTGTTAAACCAAGAAGTCTGGCTACCGGGCCGCGCAGGTTATGCGAAACGCTGTAGGAGAATTGAAGTAAATCTGCATTGTACTTACTTAATTCTTCGTTGGTTTTCAGCAGGTCTTTACTTTTTTCTTCTACCCGTTTTTCAAGGTCTGTATTGAGCAGCTGTATGGTTTCATTGCTTTCCGTTAGCTCTTCCGATTGGGCTTGTATTTCTTCATTCTTTTCGGCAATTCTATGTAATAATTCTTCAAGTTTTGCCCTCCGTTTTCGATTGAGCGAACGGGCCGTAGCAAAGGATGTCCATGATACCAATGCTATTGCAGCTACTATTAAACCATAAAACCAGTAGGTTTGCCAAAAGGGCTTAGTAATTAAAATATCGATTTTACGTACTTCACTCCAGGCGTAACCGCCTGTTTTTTTAGCGCGCAAGAAGAGCGTATGTTTTCCGGCAGGTAAATTAGAGAGAGAGAATTGATGACCTTTAATGATAGTCCAGACGGTATCGGAAGCAAAACGATAATGTTCAACTGTTTTTATCTCCGGATAGGTATTGGGTGCAAGCAGTAGTGTAATGTAGTCGCCATACTGTGCAGTAATTCCATCGTTAAAGAGAATTCTGTTACTATTAACCTGCACGGAGGATAGCCATGGGGTGGGCGAATTCTTTTCTTCAGCGATGGATTGGTTGCTGTACGCAATACCGCGAGATGTGCCAATCCAAAGCTGGTTATTTGATCCTGCATAGATACCGCGGGCTTGTATCGTATTCGAGGGTAACCCATTGCCATCATTATACAACCACCATTCTCCGGTACCTATAGCATACCGAAAAAGTCCGTGAGGATTTGAAAAAAGTAATTCATTCGTTCCATAGCCAATTAGGCTGCGTACGGCCAGCCTGGTATGTTCCTCCCCTAAGTCAACCAGCTCAATGGAACGGTAATCGTATTTTAGCAAGCCCTCCGAGGAGGCCATCCAGATGATGCTATCCTGGATAACGATGTCTACAATGCTGAAATCGCCTTGTGTTTTAAACGTAACGGGCAAGCTGATATTGACAAAGGCAGTATCCACGTTGCTCTTAAAATATAAATAAGAAGATTCGCCAGCACTACCCGCAAAAATACCTGCTTTGCCCTTTCGGATAATGTTGATTCCCGCTTGGGGCTGAATGGGTAAGGAAACTTTCTTTAGTTCGTGGTTTTTTGTCAGGTACATGGCATGTCGGTTTCCATCCTGGCTAATCCACAGGTTTTCATCTGTATCCATAAACAGATGGAAAATAAACCTTCCGTATTGCTCAAGATTCCATGATTTTACCAGTTTATTATTTTCGTACAAATAGATGTTAAAGCGATTAGAGGCCCATAGTTTACCCTTATGAAAGACAAGGCTTTGAAAATATTCTCCTTGCCGGTTGTCAATAAGGGAGATTATCTCCTTATCGGATTCATCGATTCTTATGGTGTAGAGTTTTTCAATGGTGCTGAAGTACAACACTTCGTTCACCGGATCTTCTGTAATGGATTCAATAAAATAAATTGCATCCTCAATGCCTGTTAATTGTTTGAAGTCGCTTTTCTGCAATAATACAAGTCCATTACTGCTGCAAAGAAAGAGATCTTCTTCGCTTGAGAGAAAGGAGGCATTTACATCCGAAATATCGTAGGGACAAACGGTTAGTTTGAAATCAACCGGGTTGAAGAAAAATTGATCTTTTTCAGACGAGGTAATGAAAAACTTATTTACCGCAAGCGGCTGAATGTAAAAGGGATTCGTGATTGAAGCGACTTTTTGTGGAATAGAAAAGCCACCTATACCATTAAGCTCGCTTCGGTAAAGACCATCAGAGGCTGCTAACCATAGCACGTTGTTATGTACCAGCGCATGATTAACATACCGTGGAAGGGGTATATCGATATGTTGGAATACGGAATCTGTGGAGTTGTATTTAAAAAGCCTTCCGGGATAGGAGATGGTATAGAGGTCGTTATTTTGATCTTCAAAAAAAGTAAAGGAACGAATAAACTGTGTGGTTTGGTCAGCCATGTCGAACGAAAAGCGCTTGAACTTTTTTCCGTTAATTAAACTAATGGATTGGGGTTCGCTTATCCAGATATTTTGATTTCCATCTTCGTAAATCCATTTCGGATACCAAAGCGTAGAATCCGTTGGGTTTCTGCTGGCATTCACAACCCGCGTAAAAATTACTGTATCAACCATATTTTTTATATGGATGAAGTCCAGGTCACCAATCAGGTACAAGCTGCCGCTTTTGGTTTTAAGAAATCGCTTGGCGTACTGACTGCGAAGTGCGTTTTTGTAAACCGTGAAACGAACACCATCAAACTTTGTCAGGCCTTCATCGGTGGCCAGCCACAAAAATCCAAGGGAGTCTTGCTGTGCATCTTTGATTACATCCGTAGGCAAACCATCTTTTACCCGGTATTGATGGAACCTATAATCCTGTGCCTGAACGGACAAGGTTATAAGGATGAGGACGGGATAAAGAATCCGGGACATGTTATAAATTTACAAATTGCTTTTGGGATACGAAGAATAAATATTCTTTTTTAGAATGAATACACGGTCATCCGGGATGGGTAGGAAATCAAAGTTAAAGTGATGGGCAATGTAATGCATGGTTTTTCTGTGGTAATAGGATACATGTGTTGGATCTCTGAAGTAGTACCACGTTTTCAAATTTATGGTTTCATCCCAACAGTCTGTCATAATAATCAGCAATCCATTATCATTTAATAATTGATGCAACTGCACCACTTCTTTCGCAGGTGAGAAAAAGTGCTCAAAACATTCCGTGCTGAAAATGAAATCATAGTTACCCAAGGGAGGCTCCGGGTAAAATATCGGATCGTAATCATCGCAGGCTATGCCATGTTTATCTTTTAGAATAACAGATAAGGTGGGCACAGGACCGCACCCATAGTCGAGTCCGCGCTGGGTAGTATTTAAGTAAGGCAAGGCAGGGGTTATTGCCCGGTACAGAAATTTCACGTGCCCTTCATATTGCGGGCCGTTTTGGTGGGTTCTGTACCTGGCCTCTTCTTCATTGCGGGTTAGGTATTGATGGGTAAAAATCAAATAGCAGTTTAGACACTTAAAATATGCTCGATGATCTGCACCGGTAATGGGAATAAAGTCTTTTGAGTTTTGGCATAGCGGGCAGTTCATAAGGATCACCTAACTCCTCATAGGTATTTATATTTTAAAAAAGCCTTCAGTATAAAATAACGTCATGTTGTAATATCGGTAAGTATTATGCGCTATTCAATTTTCTAGTATGTGAGACTGTGGTAGACAAGACAGTAACGGCTGATAATTTAAAGGCTGGTTACAAATGTGAAATGTAATGGGCAGAAAAATTATAGTTTGTTAGAGCAGCTAGTCTATCCAGCACCAGCACATCAACGTACACTTCATGTTGAAATATCTGTTTTACCTATCCGAGAGTAAATAGGTTTGATATATAATCAATTATCTTATTTCGAATGACGGGGTTAGCACCGGATGCCAGGGCAACTGAAATGACTAATCCCATGGTTGCATAAAGGAAATCCCGGCCAATCATTTTAAGGGCTTTATTCTTGTGTTTAGAGCCTTTTTTCTTTCTCGAGAGGCTTACCGCCATCTCACGGCCACCAATGGTTCCGAGAAATACCCAGGTTGTACTCATAGGTACAGTACTTACAAATAATTTATAAATTAATAGCAGGACGTATGTAAAATCAATTAGGGTGGCAGCACGGACATCGGAAATCCTAATCTTTTCACTAACTACCTCTTGTATTTTATCACCTCGTAAATAAAACAACAAGCCTAGCCCAAAGAAGATGGTACCCGCAAAAATAATGAATTGCCAAAGTCCCAGCTGACGAGGAAGAAACACTGCAATGTTGGCACCATCCTGCATGAGCCAAACGGACCAAAGTGATCCACTGACTACCCACTGGGTAATGGTCCAACCAAAATGTGCTTTTCGCTGTTTGAAATATTTCCGGATAAGATCAAAACCGAAATACCAAATCAAAAAGGAAATAACAAAGGCTAGCATATACCCCGATACACTTTTCCATACAACTGAAGTAATGCCGCTCGTATCTGCACTGAAAACGCTCAACAATAAAAATGTTGTCGATACCGGCATGCGAAGTCTTGTCAGAATCAATAATACTACAGGTGCTATAATCTGGAAGTAGGAGAATTGCTCATCAAAAGGATAATTGGTGTTACCCTCACTGTCCAGTAACCGTTGGTACGTCACGTCACCGTTAAAATAAATAAAGCTGAATGTAAGGGTGCCCAGCATGATTAAACCCGTAAACAGCCATAACACATACCACTGTTTATCCTTGTTACTTTCAATAAATGTTCCAAGCGATTGAATGCTGTCATTGGCCACAGCAGCATAAGCGGCAAACAGAAAACCAAACCACATGGCAGTTTTTCCATTGAATGTGGCAAAGGCAGCAACGATAAAAGCTAAACCAATCAGAATAAGAAATGTCCGCTCTTTGCTGGCCCATTCAAGAAGATTCAGGTAAGGAACTTCACTTACGTTCTTCCTTCTTCTAACAGTAATTTCAGGTTTAAGCATGGGATGTAAAGCCACCGTGGTAAAGGGGTAAAGTTGTTCTGAAAAACATTCTGTAATATTACCGTAATGTTAAATATTTTGTGAAAATTGAATGAAAAAGTAGCTTTTATGTATTTGATTTCTTTCTTGTAAACCAGTTCAGTGTTGGCTAAACAGCCACGTAAGTAATTCAGGCTCTTTTAATGCCGGTGTCCAGCTATCATGACCTACTTTTCTGTACTCAGTATAACGGGGCTTGGTGCCTGCTTTTTTCAGTGCATGCACCATTTTTCGGCTTTGCTCAGGTAGAACCACTTTATCTTTCTTTCCATGAAATATCCATAACGGTGTATGACGGATTGTTTTGGCCTGATTCCAGTCGCCACCTCCACAAATAGGAACGGCTGCGGCAAACGTATCGGGGAAACGCGTAATGAGGTACCAGGTACCAAATCCTCCCATGGATAGGCCCATCAGGTAAATTCTATTTGGATCAATGGATTCATGTTTCACTAATGAATCCAATAAGGCCATAACCAACGATGCGGGTGCTTCCAGTTTGGCATACCAATCTTCAGGAGCCCAACGTTTATCGACCGGGCATTGGGGTACAACAACATAGGCTGGAAAGGTATTTCTGTTGTTGGTGTTCAGAAACAAGTCAGTAATGTATTTCAGGTTTTGCTCGTTATCTTTTCCCCGTTCCCCAGAGCCATGGAGAAATATAACAAGAGGATATTTTTCTAAGGCAATATGTACAGGAGATAATAAACGGTATGGAAGTGTATCTTGCGGAGTGACAAATTCAAGTTTTTTAAATTCAGATATATCCTGTGCAAAGATCACACAGGAAATGCAAACGAAACTTGCGGGAAGCAAAACTTTTATCATATAAAAATTTTAATCGAAGGCTAAGTTATCAATTTTACTTCTACATGTACGGTATGGAAGTTACCATTTTTAACGAAACATTTACACTTCTTCCGCAGCGCGCTATATGGTGGAAAAAGCACAAGATGTTGCTGCTGGCCGATATGCATTTGGGAAAGGTTAATCATTTTAGAAAGGCTGGCATACCCGTGCCCCCAAAGGCTAATGATAAAAACTGGGAAACGTTAGTCGAGCTTGTGCAAATAACTAAACCCCAAAGAATGGTATGTATTGGCGATCTTTTTCATAGCCACTATAATTACGATTGGGAGTTGGTGGGTCAGTTTACCCGTGCGTTCACACAACTTTCGTTTGAACTGGTGACGGGTAATCATGATATTCTCACCAACCATCAGTACTCCCGAAGCAAGATTATTCTGCATGGCGAAGGATTGCGTGTTGATTCATTTTTATTTTCACATTTCCCATTGGAAGAAAGCCTCCCAGGGATTTATACCATTTCGGGTCATATTCACCCGGGTATACAACTTTCCGGAAGGGGCAAGCAAAAATTGATGCTGCCATGTTTTTGCTTTGGCGAGCTACAGGGCTATCTGCCTGCTTTTGGTATGTTTACAGGACTTTCACGTATTCAACCAAAAAAAGAAGATCAGATATTTGCCATTGCCAATAATGATGTAATAAAAATTTGAAGCATGAAATTTGAAATTTATAACGGTTTGATTTTTTTACTACTGTCTCTTTGCGTTCAACTCATCAACGCACAAGATACTACCCAGATTTCTCTGTTATTCCTCGGGGATATAATGCAACATGAAACGCAAATTAATGCTGCTTACAATGCAAAAACCGGTAGGCATGATTATACTGAATGCTTTCAGTTTTTAAGACCTTATTTCCAATCTGTTGATCTGACGATCGGAAACCTGGAAGTAACACTGGGCGGTCGACCCTTTACTGGCTACCCACAATTCAGCGCACCGGATGAACTGGTGGTGGCCCTGAAACAGGTTGGTTTAGATGTTTTGGTTACGGCCAATAATCATAGTGTAGATAGAAGAAAGAAGGGATTAGAACGAACCCTAAAGGTTTTGGATAGCCTTCAGCTTTTGCACACCGGCACTTTTACCGATACCGTTGAACGGATGAATGATTATCCATTGCTGATTCAGAAAAACGGGTTTAAGCTGGCGCTTCTCAATTACACATATGGTACAAATGGAATACCGGTAGCAAGGCCCAATGTTGTAAACCTTATTGATACTACATTAATACGAAAGGATCTTGTACGTGCCCGCAAATTGCAACCTGATGCTATTATTGTTTTTATGCATTGGGGTAACGAGTATGAAAGCCAACCCAATAAGCAACAAAGACAACTGACAGAATTTTGTTTTAAGCTTGGCGCGCAGTTGGTAATTGGTGCTCATCCCCATGTATTGCAACCCATGGAGTGGCGAAAGGAAGACAATCAATTGGTGGTGTATTCACTCGGTAATTTTGTATCCGGCCAGCGGCCCCGTTACCGCGATGGAGGAGCTATGCTTCAAGTGGAACTGAAAAAAATTATTTATGATACCATTTCCGTAACCACTATTGATACAGCGAATTACCGATTGCAATGGGTTTATCGGACAAATGATGCCAAACGAAGTTTTTATGTTTTGCCGGTTTCAACGTTTGAGAATGATACTACTCATTTCATAAAGGATGAGGCCTCCAGATTGGCTTATAAGACGTTCGTTGATGACTCGCGAAAATTATTGGGAAAGTATAATAGAGGCATCACAGAGCTGAATCAAATTCCATCGGATACTCTCATCACGTATTCAATACTCATTCAGCAAGCGAAAAGCAGCGAAGAAGTGTATAGCGTACTTTTGAAAGCTAATTCTTTTCCGTATGGTTTGTCTAGCGAATTAAGCACGGTGGGTACTACCTCATTCTACACTGGTAAATTTCATGTGTACGGAAGCGCACTGGAGTACTTGCAACGCGTTTTGGCCGACTGGCCAGCGAGCAGGGTGGTTAGGTTTGTAAATGGTGAACCTGCAGAATAGACTATCTCCTTCTTTTTTTTGGTCCTGACCCTCCTCCGGAGCTAAAAATTAATCCAATCGAAAATTCAAGACCTGTTAGATCAATTTTAGCATCGGGGTAGTTAACGGATGTAGTTTCAATTGTACTGCCAGAACCTCCGGTATAACTTCCGTTTAATGGAAATAATGATTGCCCCACTAGGTAGTTGCATTCAAGCGATACACCAACTTGATTAGTAACATACAGGGTTAACTCTGCTCCGGCATGGTAGCCAAAACCGGGTTTGTTTTCATAATTCAGATCGGCATTGACAATTTCAAGCTGATAAAATTCTCTCATGGCGCGATCCATATTACCGTACAGGATTTTCTGATCAAACCCGTAGAAAAAGAATCCGCCACCTTTGATATCAAATTGGATATTATTGCCTTTCAATTCCAATACGATTTCGGCCGGAATAAAGAGGGTAAAATTAGGGCCTACCAATGGATTTTGAGTTTCGAAGGGAAGATCCTTAATATTTAATCCAGACATGCGGTAGAGCGAAGCTCCGGTTTCAACAGCAATAAAATTATTCAGGTTGAAACCAATGCCCCGAATGGAAAATGGACTGATGGGAGTTGAGAAATACCCATTTTTTGGAATGAAGTATGAGAAGGAAAGTCCGAAGTCCTGTGCGTTTGAAAGCACCGAGAACAAGAGCATAATAACAGTGTAGTGAATTCTTTTCATAGTTTTAATGGGTGTGGTTGCCAACTATCATTTAATATTTTAAGTCTGTTTAGTTTTAGATTAAAATTTACTTAACATTAAGCATATAAATGTTATCAAGATGAAGAATGTTATCACTTTTGTCGGTTCGCTTTTCTTTATTACGCTGCTTACAACCTGTACTCCAGGCAATAAACCAGCTGACCTGGTGATATATGGCGGAAAGATTTACACCGTGAATGACATGCTGCCCGAAGTTGAAGCGGTTGCGGTTGTGGGTGACAAAATTACGTTTACAGGCACCGAGGAAGATGTTAAAAAATTTATTGGCAAGGAAACTCAGGTCATTGATCTTAAGGGGAAAATTATGGCCCCCGGATTTATTGAAGGACATGGTCATTTTATGGGGGTGGGTTACAATGAACTCAACCTGGATTTAATGTATATAAAGAGTTATGATGAGCTTATCGAGAAGGTAAAAGAGGCAGTAGAAAAGGCCCAACCGGGGCAATGGATATTAGGCCGGGGATGGCATCAGGATAAGTGGGACACAAAACCTGAGATAATGGTTAAAGGATTTCAAACGCATCAACGGCTTAGTGAAGTATCGCCAGACAACCCTGTTTTTTTACGACATGCCAGTGGCCATGCGGCCATGGCTAACGCCAAAGCGATGGAGGTGGCCGGAGTTAACCAGCTTTCTAAAGAGGTCATCCAGGATGTTGCGGAAGATGGCGGTGAGATTATTCGCGATGAACTAGGTAACCCCACAGGAATTTTTAATGAACGCGCTATGGGTCTGGTGTCGCGTTATATTCCCGATGATGAGGAAGGAAGGGATTCGCAGGC
Organism: uncultured Roseivirgaceae bacterium; assembly: GCA_964597075.1. Taxonomy (GTDB): domain Bacteria; phylum Bacteroidota; class Bacteroidia; order Cytophagales; family Cyclobacteriaceae; genus UBA2336. The sequence goes on from CAZQXC010000015.1 coordinate 21,754, forward strand.
ATTACAGTTAGCGATACAGGCTTGCTATCGAAATGGGATAACCAGTTTCCATGACGCAGGGGTTACTCGTGAGAATATTGAATTATTCAAATCATTTAAAAATCAAGGTAAACTGGGAATTCGTTTGTACACTATGCTTACCGGTTGGGATCATGAACTGATTCAGGAATGGTTTAAAAAGGGTCCTGAGATTGATCCGGAAAATCTTTTAACGATCCGATCTGTAAAACTGAATTGTGATGGTGCCTTAGGTTCTCGGGGTGCATGGTTGCTGGAACCGTATACTGATCGACCTGATTTTTACGGAATGGCTACATACCCCATGGATACGGTGCTTTCTATTTCGCGTCTTGCTTTAAAATCAGGCTTTCAGGTTTGCGCGCATGCCATTGGCGATCGGGCCAATCAGGAAATCCTAAACCGGTATGAAACTGCTCTGAAAGAAAACCCAGAAGTAAAAGATCATCGTTTTCGTATTGAACATGCTCAGCACCTACATCCCAATGATATTCCTCGCTTTGGCAAGTTGGGTGTTATCCCTGCTATGCAGGCCATACACATGTCAAGCGATAGACCGTGGGCTATTGATCGGTTAGGGGAGAAGCGTATTAAAGCGGGCGCTTACATGTGGCAGTCCTTGTTGAAAACGGGGGCCGTAATTGTTAACGGTACCGATGCACCGGTTGAACCACTCAACCCTATTCCTAGTTTTTATGCATCCGTAACACGCAAGACGTTGAAAGGCGAACCGGAAGGAGGTTATGAGCCGGAGGAGAAAATGACACGTGCACAGGCGTTGCGTTCCTATACCCTGGATGCGGCCTATGGCGCTTTTGACGAAAAGATAAAGGGTTCTATTGAAAAAGGTAAACTCGCAGATTTTGTAATCTTAACTACCGATATTATGCAAGCTGATGAACAAGACATTCTGAAAGCTGAAGTGAGTATGACCATATTCGGGGGGAAAGTTGTGTATTCGAAGGATTAACTAAAATAAAAAAATCCTGGCGATCGGCCAGGATTTGGGGTTATAGGTTTGGTTGAATCAGTCACGAATAAATTTTTCAGCTTTTTCCTTGAGCATCTTACGATCGGCCGTAATGGATGGGTCACTGTAAATGTGCTGAGAGAGCTCACCTACAACTGCTTTTTTATAACCTAACTTCTCTGCTATGGATTCGCAAAATACAATCTCACTTCTGAAAACCTGTCCGTCCATTTTCATCATTTGAATCAGGTAGTACAGGTGCTCAAATTTTTCATCATTAGTCATGGTAGATAAATCCGTAATAGGTTGAGGTTTGTTGATTAATTCCTGAACCTCTTCCGCAGTTAATCCGTTAGCCTTTCCGACCATGTGGATGAGTTTGGATTCTCGTCCTTCAATTTTGCCGTCACTGACAGCTAAATTAATTAGAATGTTAAGCTCTGCTTTTGTGTTTAATGACATAGGCGTTTTAGCTGGTTTAGATTCGCTTATAAAATCGTTGAAATATAGCTAAAATTACAATGTTTTGATACACTTACAAAAAAATTGACCCGTTTTAACGGATCATGCAACCCTTGTATAGGCTGTTTGTCTTTAGATTAAAATACAACGTATGAAGAAGTTATTGGTTTTAGTCTTTCTTTTGATCGGTTCAATTCTGTACGCCCAGGAATCTGAGACGAGGAATGTTGGCTCATTCCGAGGTATCAAATCCTCAACAGGAATTGACGTTTACCTGAAAAAAGGTAGCAAGGAAAGTGTACGGGTTGAGGTTTCGGGTACCGATATTAAAAATGTTATCACTGAGGTTTCTGGAGATTACCTTAAAATTCAGATGACGGAAGGCAGGTATAACCGAACACGTACGGTTAAGGTATATGTAACCTATGTAGAACTTACAAAGCTTTCATGTAGCTCAGCATCCAGTATCTATGCTGATGAAATCATTAAAACAAGATCATTATCCCTCAGTGCGTCCAGCGCAGGTTCTATTGATGTAGGGGTGGAAGTTGAATCCTTAACAGCCAGTGTTTCCAGCGCAGCAGAGATTGAATTGAGGGGAAAGGCAAGAAGGGTTGAAATGGAGGCCAGCAGCGCGGCAAAAATCAGCGGGTACGACCTTGAGGCGGAAGAAGCTGATTTGAGTGCCAGCAGTGCAGGATCAATCAGGATTTCTGTATCGCAAAAAATTGATGCCCGGGCCAGCAGTGGTGCCGATATCCGATACCGGGGAAGTCCTATGAAAACAAATACCAACTCCAGCAGTGGTGGTTCCGTAAGGAAATCGAGTTAACGAAAAAACCTGGCTTGGGTGCCGGGATTTTTTTGTTATTTCGCATATGAGTTTTTACTTACTTGGTACAAAGAGTTTTTGGGCAATTCTAACCGTTGTATTTCTCCGGTACCTCATTCTTGCTTCGCTTGCCTTTTTACTTTTTTACATCATTAAAGGACACACCTGGCGGTTTAGAAAAATTCAAAGCAAGTTTCCGGTACATAAGGATTATGGTAGGGAAGTTCTCTTTTCTATACTTACCACTTTCATTTTTGCAGGTGTTGGATTTGCTGTTTTTCTTACTCCTTTTTCAGCCTATACGCAGGTTTACTATAAGGTCAGTGATTTCGGTTGGAGCTATTTAATCTTTAGTGTTATCCTCACCATTTTCCTTCACGATACCTATTTCTACTGGATGCATCGGCTAATTCATCATAAATCGGTTTATAAATACGTTCATCGGGTGCACCATCTCTCCACGAATCCATCCCCATGGGCGGCCATGGCATTTCATCCATTAGAATCCGTATTAGAAGCCGGTATTATTGTTCTTGTAGCATTTCTTTACCCCATTCATCCGCTGGCCATCGGCATCTTTTTATTGTTTATGATGGTTTATAATGTTTATGGTCATCTTGGATATGAACTATATCCTAAAGGATTTGCCCGGAGTATAGTTGGGCGATGGATTAATACATCTGTTAACCATAACATGCATCACCAGTATTTTAGGGGAAATTATGGCTTATATTTTTTGTTTTGGGATCGATGGCTGGGAACCCTACATCCAGGGTATGATGAACATTTTCAGCAGGCCACGTCTGAAAATGAAGCCGTTAAGGTCTGATGGTAGCAGTATTATTTCTTACTGCAATTAAAAAAATACCCTGATAGCGTAATTTGTATCAATATTTTTACATAAGAGGGTATAATTCATCCTATACTTTCAAAAATGATATATATTTGGCGCCAAATTACACCAAAATTCAACCACTATGGCGCAATTACGATTTGAAGCACTAAAACGATTAAATGACCAACCCCGGAAGCATATGGATTTACCCGCTCCGAGGGTTTCTGATTTTTTTGGAGAAAATGTGTTCAGCATGGATCAGATGCGGGCTTCTCTTTCTCCTTCGGTATATAAAAAAGTAAGTCAGGCGATTAAATTTCACGAAAAAATTGATGAGGATACTGCCGATGCGGTGGCGTCTGCTGTAAAAAGCTGGGCGTTAAACAAAGGAGCTACCCATTTTACCCATTGGTTTCAACCGTTAACCGGAGGTACAGCAGAGAAACACGATTCGTTTTTTGATGCCTTAGCCGGAATTGAAAAGTTTAAAGGCAGCGAGCTGGTTCAACAGGAACCCGATGCCTCCTCATTTCCTAGCGGAGGTATCCGCACCACGTTTGAAGCGCGTGGTTATACAGCCTGGGATCCAACGTCTCCCATGTTTTTGTATGGCAAGACCTTATGCATCCCTACGGTATTTGTATCCTACACCGGTGAGACACTGGATGCCAAAGGTCCTCTTTTAAAGGCGCTTAAGGCAGTTGATGTAGCCGCCACCAAGGTTAGCCAGTTTTTCGATAAGGATGTTCAATCAGTAAAGGCTTCTCTGGGTTGCGAACAAGAATATTTTGTTGTTGATAAGGGTTTATATATGGCGCGTCCTGATCTGGTTATGGGGGGGCGCTCGGTATTTGGTCATTCTCCTGCCCGTGGCCAGCAAATGGAAGATCACTATTTCGCGTCTATTCCTTCTCGGGTATATGATTTTATGAAGGAGTTTGAGGTTGAGGCGTGGAAGCTGGGTATTCCAGTACGCACACGTCATAATGAGGTTGCGCCAAGCCAGTTTGAAGTGGCCCCTTTGTTTGAAGAAGTAAACGTAGCCAATGATCACAACCAACTTTTGATGGATGTGATGTGGCGGGTATCGGAACGACACCACTTAAAGGTGCTTTTTCATGAGAAGCCTTTTGCCGGATTAAATGGCACCGGTAAGCACAATAACTGGTCTTTAATTACCGATACCGGAGTAAATCTTTTTGCACCCTCCAGCAGTGCCCGTGATAACCTGATGTTCCTGACATTCTTTGTTAACACAATCAAGGCGATTCATGAACATGCTGATCTGTTAAGAGCCAGCATAGCAACGGCAGGAAATGACCATCGTCTCGGGGCGAATGAAGCACCTCCAGCTATCATGTCGGTGTTTATTGGGTCACAGATGTCGGCTGTACTTGATGAGTTGGAAAAGAAGGGGAATGTGAAGATTGAAAAAGGCGACAATATGTATATGAAACTTGGTATTGATCAGATTCCTGAGATCATTCTGGACGCAACCGATCGTAACCGCACTTCGCCATTTGCTTTTACGGGAAATAAATTTGAATTCCGGGCTGTTGGTGGTAGCGATAATTGTGCTGTACCCATGACCGCATTAAATCTTATTGTGGCTGATCAACTCACTAAATTCCATGAAGCAGTAAATAAGGAAATTGATAAGGGTACTGAAAAGCGTTTAGCTATTGTCAATGTGTTGCGGAAATACATTAAAGAATCAAAGGATATTCGTTTTGAAGGCGATGGATATTCCGAAGCATGGGTAAAAGAAGCAGCCAAAAGGAAGTTGAGCAATATTAAAAACATGCCACGGGCGTTGGATGCTTACTTAACCGAGAAAACAGTGGATATGTACAAGCGCCATAATGTGCTTGCAAAAGCTGAGTTGGAAGCCCGCAATGAAATAAGACTGGAAGCCTATATAAAACGCATTCAAATTGAGGCTCGAGTTATGGGTGACCTAGCTATGAACCACATTGTGCCTACCGCCATTGCCTATCAAAATAAGTTGATTACAAATGCTAATGGTTTAAAGGGCCTCGGCATTGACAATAAAGCCGTTATTCAAACGATAAAGGAAATAACGGAACTTATAAGTATTATTAAGAATGGCGTAAGGCAAATGATTGAAGAGCGTAAGCGACTTAATAAAATTTCAGATACACATAAGCGTGCCTTAGGTTATTGCGATGACATCAAAGAAAAATATTTTGATAAAATACGCAATGCTGTGGATGACCTTGAACTTTTGATTGATGATGAGGACTGGCCCCTTGTAAAATACCGGGAACTTTTGTTTCTTCGTTAGGTATTAACCTAAACCTAAACCTAAAACGAAAAGCGGAACACCTGTAATGGTTTTCCGCTTTTTTATTGTCAAGGCCGTACGAGCTAATCATCTGGAAATCCTTATTTTTATGGCTTATGAGAAACCTCCTATGTGTTATTTGTATAATACTAGCAATAACCGCTTCTGGTCAGAAAAAACCGGTTTCTGAAATCACCAAATTGGTTAGCCAGCATGCGGTGGAAGCGCATCTCACGTTTTTAGCAGCCGATGAAATGCGCGGTCGTGATACAGGCTCTCCAGAATTGAAAATTGCTGGTAATTATATAGCTACCTATTTTCATCAGCGCGGACTTAAATCACTACCCGGTGCACCATTGTACTTTCAGCCTGTAAATCTTGAAAAATCAACCCTTGCAAATTCAGGTACTGCTGTAATCGGGGAGGATATTTTTCAGTTTAAAGAAAGCATGTTGGTTCTTGGCGGTGCCAATACAGCATGGAACGGAGAATTTGTTTATGTAGGGTATGGCTCTTCACAAGAACTTGATAAGATCGATATAAAGGGTAAAATGGTGCTGGCGTTAGCAGGCTCAAAAGAAGCTGATAATATCAATAAGGTATTTACGGCCAGTAATAGTAAATATGCGGATATCGTAGCCCGTGAAGGTGAAGGACTGGTTGAGGTACTAACCTTTTCACAAATTCCATTTCCTACCCTGGTTAATTTTTTTACCGGAGGACCACGTTGGGGTTTGCAGGTACAAGGCTCCTCGCAGCCACATATTTGGTTAAAGCCGGCTGATATTAAGAAAATTGGTTTTCAGGAGGGTGAGCAATATACTGGAAGTCTTACGGTTGAAGGTCAAAAACGAGAATTGGTACCCGGTAGAAATGTAGCGGGATTAATAGAAGGTACTGATCCGAAACTAAAGGAAGAATACATTATCGTAACGGCTCATTATGATCATATTGGTGTTGGAAAACCTACCGCAAGCAAGGATTCAATTTTCAATGGAGCCCGCGATAATGCCATTGGTACGGTAGCGCTTTTACAGATTGCAAAATACCTGAGTCAATATCCGCCCAGACGCTCGGTGCTTTTGGTGGCCGTTACTTCTGAAGAAAAGGGACTGCTAGGAAGCCGGTGGTACGCTGATCATCCTTTAGTTCCACTGGAAAAACATGTACTTAATATCAATTGTGATGGCGTGGGTTATAACGATAAGAAAATCATAACCAGCATCAGTTTAGGCAGAACAAGCGCGGATGAAAAACTGAAGGTAGCTGCAAAAGCATTTGGACTGGGTGTAGGTGGTGATCCTGATCCTAAAGAGGGTTTCTATGAACGCTCCGATCAGGTTTCGTTTGCGGCTAAAGGAATTCCTGCCATTAAACTTCAACCCGGGTTGGCAAAAATGGATGATGAAATTCGTAAATATTACCACCGCCAGGCGGATGAGGTATCTACGCTCGATTTTGAATACCTTACAAAGTTTTATAGAACCTTTGTATATGCGGTCTCGTTGTTAGCCAATGACCAGACTTCACCCTTTTGGAATAAAGGTGATAAATACGAAGAAGCAGGAAAGAAACTTTATGGTCTTAACTAATTTAACCTTCAATAAAATATGAATTCAAAGAAACATTTAGCACTGGTACTGTTTTTCCTGGCATCCGGTTTTGTACTGGCGCAGAAAAATCCTGTTGCTGAGGTAACCAAGCTGGTCACCTCTGCAGAAGTTGAGGCCCATTTAACGTTTCTGGCTTCGGATGAAATGCGTGGTCGTGATACCGGATCACCTGAGATTGACATTGCTGCCAACTACCTTGCCGCACAGTTTAAAATCTTTGGGTTAAAAACAGCTCCCGGTCTTTCAAATTACTTTCAACCGGTAGCCTTGGAAAATGCACACCCGGCCAAAGCTGGTGAGCTATCGCTTGGTGGTGATGTCTTTAAATTTAAAGATGATTTTATTCTTTTTGAAGGTGAGAACCAGGAGTGGAAAGGAGATTTTGTTTATGTGGGCTATGGTTCAACGGAAGAATTAAAGCAAGCTAATATAAAGGATAAAATTGTTATTGCATTGGCAGGTACAAAGGATTCGGGTGGTAATCCGATGTCCATATTCAGTGCAGCGGGCGGAAAATTTCAAGATGCTAAGAATGCGGGGGCAGCCGGACTGATCGAAATATTTGCTTCTCCACAAGTTCCATGGCCTGCTTTGGTAAACTATTTTGCTAACAATGTAACCATGCGCGTTAAAACTTCAGGAAGTGGAGGAGCACCTCATGTGTGGTTAAAAGACAGTGATGCAGAAGGGCTAAAGAAAATAAAGGATGGATCCCTTTCAGGGTCACTTAAAATTGAAGGCATTAAGTCAGAGGTTGTTCCTTCTAAGAATGTTATAGGTTTGATTGAAGGAACGGATGCTAAACTTAAAAATGAGTTCCTGGTCGTATCTGCACATTACGATCATGTGGGTGTTCAGAAGAACGCCCAGCCCGGAAAAGACTCAATCTTTAATGGAGCCCGTGATAACGCGATAGGTGTTGTGGGATTAATTTCAACCGCCAAATACCTGACACAATATCCACCCAAGCGTTCGGTGCTATTTATTGCCCTTACCGGGGAGGAGAAGGGTTTACTGGGTAGTAAGTATTATGCTGAAAACCCCGTTGTTCCTTTAACTAAAACTGTATTCAATTTCAATTGCGATGGCGCGGGTTATAATGATGTTACGATTGCAACCATTATTGGTATGGAACGCACTACAGCAGAAGCTGATCTGGCTAAAGCATGCACTGCCTTTGGTATAAAGGCTACTATTGATCCTGTTCCTGAACAAAATCTGTTCGAACGATCGGATAATTACAATTTTGCCGTGAAAGGCGTTCCGGCTATTACCTTTGCTCCGGGTACTAAAGCCTTTGATGAAGAATTGTTAAAGTACTATCATCAACCGGCAGACGAAGTATCGTCACTTGATTTTGATTACCTGATAAAATATTTCAGGGCGTATGTATATGCTAATGTGTTGCTGGCAAACAATCCTTTAGCACCAACCTGGAAGGCAGGTGACAAATTCGAAGCCGAGGCCAAGAAGCTTTACGGTAAATAGTCATCGTAAACTGGCATAGCCTCGTACCTCTGAACCCCTTCTCCTGTAGGAGAGGGGCAGGGGTGAGGTGCTAATGAATATTAAGCACTTTCTTGTACTGAGCTGTATTGGTTAAAAGCTCGGTTGATTTTTTGAGATCCTGATCATACTTAAAACCAACTTCAATCACACCACGGTCATAGTGATAACGGGAGATGATGTCTTCTTCCAGCAACATTTTAATCTGATCTTTATAAAGAACTAATTCATTCTTTTTGTTTTCTTCTACTTTTGTTCTAATCTGATCAAGCTGACCTTTTAATTCAGGGTAATAACGTTCGCGTTTCGCTTCTTCACTAAGTTTACTTAGTTGGGAATCTATGGTTGACTCGTAACTATACTCTTTACCTTTCATCCACAACAGGAATTGTTGGTATTCTTCTGCCGTTAATGTGAAATTCTTTGGATTAGGCTCTTGGTTGTGATTATGGACGTACTGGGTAGCAAAATCAAAAATGTAACCCCTTTCAAAAAGGGTTTGGGCTACCGCGTGTGGTTCTTCATGAGTTACATGAATATCGGGCTCTATACCCCCGCCATCATAAACCGTTCTTCCATTTGTTGTTTTAAAGATATTTTTCAATGAATCCGGAATGGAGGCTACACTTCCGTCTTCTCTTCTGTGTGTATAATCCAGCACCTGAATGCAACGTCCGGTTGGCGTGTAATATTTAGCTGTAGTAATTTTTACCTGTGCATTATACGAAAGCGGGCGTGGTACCTGAACCAATCCTTTGCCAAAAGATCGTTCACCGATGACCACGGCACGGTCGTAATCCTGTAGCGTGCCGGCTACAATTTCAGAGGCGGAGGCACTGCCCCGATTGATTAAAATTACTACGGGTATGTCCAGGTCAAGTGGATTGTCAAGTGTAGAGTAGGTCGCATTCTGATCAGCAATTTTTCCCTTTGTGCTTACTACATTTTTTCCTTTCGGAAGGAATACATTACAAACATTCACGGCTTCCATTAATAATCCTCCTGGATTGTCGCGCAGATCAAGCACTACACCTTTCGGATTTTTTTCTTTTAGTTTGGTAAATGCGGCACGAACATTTTTACCGGCATCGGGTGTAAACTCTGATAGCCGTATGTAGGCAATATCATTTTCAAGCATACCCGAAAAGGGTACATTATTCATTTTAATCTTCTCTCGCTTGAATTCAAGCTTAATAGGGTTTTCCTGACCAATTCTTTTCACCGTAAGACTCACCGCTTCACCTACCTGACCGCGCATAAGGTTGCCCGCTTCTCTTCTGGATATATTAGTGAGTTCCACCTGGTTAATTTTAAGTATCTCATCGCCAATTTTTAGTCCGCCTTTTTGCGCTGCAAAGCCCTCCATTACCATGGTTACTACGGTACGATCATCGAGCTCCCGTGTTATGGCACCGATGCCACCATATTGCCCGGTGTTCATGGTTCTGAAATCCTCAACCTGATCTTCGGGAATATAATTAGTGTACGGATCAAGGGATTCCAACATAGCATCTATTCCGTTTTTTATCAGATGGTTTGGATTTACATCATCGACATAGAGTGCATTTACTTCCTTAAAGAGGGTGGCGAAGATGTCCAGGTTCTTGGCGATTTCGAAGTAGCGATCGGCCGGAAGGGTAAACGAAAAGGCAATTCCCGCTAGCAGGACAATGATTAAAAAGTATTTTATTTTATGTTTCACGCTTTGCATGTTCTAATAAACGGAAATAGAGATGATTTTGATGTCTATCTTAATTAACCGGAAATTTAATGATTTGAAAGGTCAGGATGTTTAATGCGGCTTACATTATTAGGAAAATCTTAAGAAAATAAGCGTTTACAATCAGAAAATAGAGTTTTTCGCGTTTAGCGTTT
>CAZQXC010000016.1:0-31644 GCA_964597075.1 uncultured Roseivirgaceae bacterium
AAATATGAGTAACCCGGATGGTGGTATTGAGGCCATGGCCAAGGTATCAAAATTGATTTACGATTACGTAACGCGTTAATCGCGATCGCAATCAATCCTTAAATTCCGATGTGAAGTGAAAGCTGATCTCCGGAAAATTCTCCTGCACCATCTGCAACCACCCTTTTGATTCAGCCATAAACACCAGTTTACCATCTTTATCGCGGGCGATATGACGTTGCTTGGAGGCAATGAACTCATCAAGTTTTTTAGGGTCTTTACTGCTGATCCAGCAAGCCTTGTAAATATTTTGCGGTACAAACTGTACCGTTGCACCATATTCATTTTTCAACCGAAATTGGATCACTTCAAATTGAAGCGCACCCACCACACCAACGGCTTTACGATTGCCCAGTTCGTAGGTGAAAAGCTGCGCGACACCTTCTTCCATTAATTGAAGCAGACCTTTATCCAATTGCTTGGTTTTCATGGCATCCAGATTCTGTACTTCTTTAAAAATCTCAGGAGAGAAACTGGGAATACCCGTGTACGTTAGTTTTTCTCCTTCCGTAAGCGTGTCGCCAATTTTTAAATTGCCGGTATCAAAAAGTCCAACAATATCACCAGGCCAGGCTTCATCCACCGTTTCGCGATCCTGCGCCATAAAAGCGGTAGCGTTCGAAAATCGTATACCTTTATCCTGACGGACATGGAAGTAGTTATTACCGCGTTCAAATTTACCGGAACAAATTCTCATGAATGCAATCCGGTTACGGTGCTTGGGATCCATGTTAGCATGAATCTTAAAAACGAAACCAGTGAATTTAGCTTCCTCCGGTTCAACCACCCGAAGGGTAGTTTCGCGATGGATAGGTGGCGGAGCAATCCGGATAAATGTATCTAGTAATTCTTTTACCCCGAAATTATTAACCGCACTTCCAAAGAATACCGGTGCAACCTTTCCACTTAAATATTCCTGAACATCAAAATCAGGATAAACTCCCTCAATCAATTCAACATCATGGCGCAATTGCTTTGCATTATTTTCCCCTACCAGATTGTCCAATTCAACACTATGAATATCCTTGAGTTCAATACCTTCCTCTACCTTTATCTTGCTGGAGGTAAATAAATGCAAGCTCTTTTCATAAAGGCTATACACTCCTTTAAAAGTTTTGCCCATACTGATCGGCCAACTTAACGGGCGCACCTTGATATTAAGTTTTTCTTCAATCTCATCAAGCAGATCAAATGGATCGCGCCCTTCCCTGTCGAGTTTGTTGATGAAGCATATAACCGGTGTGTTACGCATGCGGCACACTTCCATCAGCTTTTCCGTTTGGATTTCCACCCCTTTCACACAATCAATCACCATGATTACACTATCCACAGCCGTGAGCGTACGGTAGGTATCTTCCGCAAAGTCCTGGTGACCGGGCGTATCCAGCAAATTGATCTTTACATCCTTATAATTAAAACCCATCACAGAAGTAGCCACTGAAATACCCCGCTGCTTCTCAATCTCCATCCAGTCGCTTCGGGCGTGATCCTTAATCTTGGATGATTTTACAGCACCAGCCTTTTGAATGGCACCCCCAAATAGGAGAAGCTTTTCCGTTAAGGTTGTTTTTCCTGCATCGGGGTGACTAATGATGCCGAAGGTTCTGCGTTTTTGTATTTCTTGTTCTAACGTCATAATCGGCCGCAAAACTACTTAATTATGACATCTATAAAAGCAATTATTAATGCCCTTATGCCATTGTGTCACCCTTTGTGGCGCTAATACCCACTGGCATAGGCATTGATAAGCATTCTGTGACTTTAGAATCTGAATATTTAAATAAAGCATATCATGGGAAAAATTATTGGAATCGACCTGGGCACTACCAACTCCTGCGTAGCGGTAATGGAGGGTAACGAACCCGTTGTCATACCCAACAGCGAAGGCCGCAGAACTACTCCTTCTATTGTGGCCTTTCTGGATGGCGGTAAGGGTGAACGCAAAGTGGGTGACCCTGCCAAGCGTCAATCCATCACCAATCCGAAAAATACCGTATCGTCTATTAAGCGATTCATGGGTAAAAAATTCGGAGATGTTGCAGAAGAAAAGAAAATAATATCCTACCAGGTAGAAAGCGGAAACAACGACACCGTGCGTGTTCGCATTGGCGATCGCTTGTATACTCCACAGGAAATTTCTGCGATGGTTCTTCAAAAAATGAAGAGCACGGCAGAAGATTACTTAGGCACTACCGTAAGCGAAGCGGTTATTACCGTACCGGCCTACTTCAACGATGCGGAGCGTCAGGCTACAAAAGAAGCTGGTCAGATTGCCGGACTGGACGTGAAACGCATCATCAACGAGCCAACGGCTGCAGCATTGGCTTACGGTCTGGATAAGAAAAACAAAGACATGAAAATTGCCGTGTACGACCTCGGTGGTGGTACATTCGATATATCCATACTTGAATTGGGTGATGGCGTGTTTGAAGTAAAATCTACCAATGGTGATGTTCACCTGGGTGGTGATGACTTCGACATGAAAATCATTAACTGGCTGGCAGATGAATTCAAGGCGGAACGTAACATCGACTTGCGTAAAGATCCGATGGCATTACAACGTTTGAAAGAAGCAGCTGAGAAAGCCAAGATTGAATTGTCAAGCTCACAGGAAACAGAGATCAACTTACCGTATGTTACTTCCATTGATGGCGTACCGGAACACCTGGTGAAGAAAATAACACGTGCCAAGTTTGAACAACTGGTGGACGACCTGGTGCGCAGAACATTGGAACCTTGCCGCAAGGCTGTGGAAGATGCCGGTGTTTCTGTTGGCCAGATTGACGAAGTGATTCTGGTGGGAGGATCCACGCGTATTCCGCGCATTCAGGAAGAAGTAGAAAAATTCTTCGGCAAGAAACCTTCTAAAGGTGTTAACCCGGATGAGGTTGTTGCCGTAGGTGCTGCCATTCAAGGTGGTGTTTTAACGGGAGAAGTAAAGGATGTGCTGTTGCTGGATGTAACGCCATTGTCACTGGGTATTGAAACCCTAGGTGGTGTGTTCACTAAACTGATTGAATCAAACACTACGATACCGTCTAAAAAATCTGAAGTATTCTCAACGGCTGCCGATAATCAGCCTTCCGTGGAAATACACGTATTGCAGGGAGAGCGCCAAATGGCCCAACACAACCGCACCATAGGTCGCTTCCACCTCGATGGTATTCCACCCGCACCACGTGGCCTTCCTCAGGTTGAAGTAACCTTTGATATTGATGCCAATGGTATTCTCCATGTATCGGCCAAGGATAAGGGCACGGGTAAGGAGCAGAAAATACGTATTGAAGCCTCGAGCGGACTCACCGATGCTGAAATTGAAAAGATGAAACAAGAGGCACAAGCCAATGCCGATACCGACAAGCAAGCCCGGGAACGTGTTGAAAAGATTAACCAGGCTGATTCATTAATTTTCCAAACGGAAAAGCAATTGAAGGAATTTGGTGATAAGCTTTCAGATGGTAATAAGAGCGCCATTAATAGCGCCTTGGATAAACTAAGGGAAGCGCATAAGAACCAGGATTTAACCGCTATTGAAGCCGCGATGGCCGCCCTTAACGGTGCCTGGCAAGCAGCTTCACAGGAAATATATCAGGCCTCGCAAAATACAGGTGATGGTGCCTCACCAGGAGCCAATGCGGCTCCGGGAAGTTCATCTGATACCAACAATGTTTCGGATGTTGAATATGAAGAAGTGAACGATAAGAAGTAATTCAAAACAACCCGTTCTGAATGAAAAGTCCTGATGAATCGTCAGGACTTTTTTATTTTCCTTCCTTCTCTAACTTTGTCGCTTCAACTTTGAAAAGATGCTGGTATTAAAATTTGGTGGCACTTCGGTAGGTCAGCCGGAACGGATGAAAAAAATTGCTACGCTGGTTGCGGAAACACCGGGGCAAAAGGTGGTTGTGCTCTCAGCTCTTTCCGGAACGACCAATGCCCTGGTGGCTATTGGTAACTTTTTAATAAGAGCAGACTTGGACGCTGCTGAAAAAGAGATTGCTATATTGGAAAAGCATTACCAGCAATTCATTCAAATATTGTATTCATCAGAAAATTTTAAAGCGATAGGCCAGGAGATTGTTAGCCGATTTTTCATTTTCATGAGACTGCTGGCAGCCGGACAGTTTGATGATAAAAGTTACCGCGAATTACTGGCCCAGGGAGAATTGATTTCTACAGAACTCTTTTACCAGCACCTTCAGGAGAAAAAAATAAATGCACGATTGCTTCCAGCGCTCTATTTTATGTCGATTGATGAGAATGAGGAGCCAGAATTGGAAAAAATTTCACAACGCCTAAAGCCGCTGCTTAAATCATTACTCCAGGTTGATATCCTTATTACGCAAGGATACATCTGTCGTAACCACCGGAATGAAATTGACAACTTAAAAAGAGGAGGCAGCGACTACACCGCATCATTAATGGGCGCGGCCATAGGTGCTGATGAGATTCAGATATGGACAGATATTGATGGTATGCACAATAACGATCCGCGCGTGGTAAAGAAAACGCTCCCCATCAGCGAACTTACTTTTGACGAAGCTTCTGAGCTAGCTTATTTCGGAGCAAAAATTTTACACCCCTCCACTATTGTTCCGGCTCAGAAATATAATGTTCCGGTAAGGCTAAAGAATACAATGGATGAAAAAGCCCCCGGTACGATCATCAGCAATAAAGATACAGCGAGTGTGTTTAAAGCCGTGGCCGCCAAAGATGGCATTACGGCTATTAAAATAAAATCATCACGCATGTTGATGGCCTATGGCTTTTTAAGAAGGGTGTTTGAAATTTTTGAACAATACAAAACGCCTATCGATATGATCTCCACTTCAGAAGTTGCCGTATCGCTGACCATTGACAACAACAACCACCTGGAAAAAATCATTGAAGAGCTTACTACTTTTGGCAGTGTAGAGATCGATAAAAATCAAACCATTGTTTGTATCGTTGGACATAAAATAGGCAATCAAAAAGGTGTTCTCGATAAGATATTTGGTTGTCTCTCGGAGATTCCCATTCGAATGGTTTCCGTGGGGGGTAGTTATAATAATATTTCCATTTTGGTGGATACCCGTTACAAAGAAAAAGCCCTGATTCAATTAAACGAAGGCATTTTTAACCTTACCTAAAAAAGATTATTTCTGGAATAACACCTCGAAAATCTCCTTCTATGGAAGGTGATTTCCGCTTCGCTTTCCGTTAATCACAATTTAATTTGGTGATGCTGCAATCATGCACTAATATTAGTGCACTGATACTAAACCTATTGGATTAATGGAACTGGCCATCGTTATTATCTTCGTTATCGGGTACCTCGCCATAGCCCTGGAACACCCTATCAAAATTAACAAAACAGCTTCCGCGCTGCTCACCGGAGTAATCTGCTGGACGCTGTTTATGGTGGCCGATTCGCCAACTACCCTGCTGGAGAGTTCACATTACAATCATTTTCTGGATGACCTGAAAAGAACAGCGGCAAATTTCAGTTCGCTTACCGCTGGGGAAATTCATCGCGAATATGTAAGTAAGCATTTAGGTGAGCACTTGGATGAAATTGCACAAATTCTATTCTTTCTGATGGGCGCCATGACTATCGTTGAATTGGTGGATGCCCATCACGGATTTAAATTCATTACGGATCGCATTAATACTAAAAATCCAAAGAAACTTCTATGGATCGTATGTGGTGTGGCCTTTATTCTTTCGGCCATACTTGATAACCTGACGACTACCATTGTTATGGTATCGCTTATACGTAAGCTGATACCCAATAAAGAAATGCGGCTCTTTTTTGCAGGCATGATTGTCGTGTCAGCCAATGCGGGTGGAGCATGGTCGCCCATCGGTGATGTTACCACTACCATGTTGTGGATAGGCGGACAGATCAGTGCCGTTAACATTGTAAAAACATTAATCCTACCCAGCATCGTTTGTGCGGTTATTCCACTCATCTACCTTAATTTCAAACTAAAGGGAGAACTGGGTGAAGCTCCTCCTAAAACCAAAGAAGAAGAGCAACAGACCAGTGGCGGTGGCACCATCATGCTGATTGTTGGTGTGTGTGCACTTATATCCGTGCCTATTTTTAAAACGGTTACCCACCTTCCACCTTATCTGGGTATGATGTTAGGCCTTGGTGTACTGTGGGTAGTTTCCGAACTCATTAATCCGGACATGGATGAAGCTACCAAAAAGCAATACACAGCTGCACATGCTTTGACACGCATCGATATGCCTAGTGTATTGTTCTTTCTGGGGATTTTGTTGGCCGTTGGTTCATTAGAAGCGATGGGCACCCTACATAATTTTGCAGAATACCTGACCGAAAAATTGGGTAACATAAGCGTTATCATCACTCTTATTGGTATCCTTTCCTCCATCGTTGATAACGTGCCCCTCGTGGCAGCCAGCATGGGTATGTACGATATGAATATTTATCCGACAGATCACATGATCTGGGAGTACCTGGCCTATTGTGCCGGTACCGGTGGAAGTATGTTGATTATCGGTTCTGCTGCCGGTGTTGCCGCAATGGGTATGGAGAAAATTGACTTCATCTGGTATCTGAAGAAAATAACACTGCTGGCATTAATGGGTTATTTCGCAGGCGCCATTGTATATCTGCTCACCTGGCCAATTTTTGCTGTACACTAGAAACTAAACGAGTTGCCGAAGCGCAATTTCAAAGGAGGCTTGTGCAATTCCTGTCTTCAGTGGTAGTACGTGGTGTGTTCGCTCTAAAGCTCGTTTAATGGTTGTGGAGATGTCCGTAAAAATAGACTCATCGTCCATACTTACTTCACTTTCCATGAAATGAGCGAAAACACGTGCCATACCACAATTGGCTATAAAATCGGGGATTACTGAAAATTTTTCATCAGCATATACACCGGTAGATCCAAAAAATATCTCGGGGTCGGCAAACGGCACATTCGCTCCACAAGAGAAAACTTCAAGACCGGAAGCCATCATGCGATCAACCTGATCTTTTGTGACTAAGCGTGAAGCCGCGGCAGGAATAAAAATTTCAAACCGCTGATCCCATATTTTTTTATCCAGCACTTCATAAGGAATAAGTTCTGCCGATTGTATTTTATTATTCACACGGTCTACAACCAGTTTGGTTATTTCCTCCTCAGTGAATCCATTCTCCTGTATAACGCCACCATCGCGGGTAATTATACCGACAATCTTAACGCCCATCTTAGCCAGGTAAAAACCAGCCGCAGCACCAACATTACCCCACCCTTGTACGACTGCACGTTTACCTTTTAGTTCACCGCCCCATAGTTGGTAGAAGTATTTAACCGCTTCGGCTACTCCATACCCCGTACACATATCAGCAATTGTATATTTTTTTGATAACGAGGGTGTGTAGCGCTTATCTTCAATCACCTTTATTACACCTTGCCTGAGTTGCCCAATACGGTTTACTTTTTGTGCTTCGGTAGGCCTGTAGTGGCCGGTAAATACTCCTTCCTGAGGATGCCATATGCCGGTATCTTCTGTGATTGGTATTACTTCATGAATTTCATCAACATTTAAATCGCCACCTGTTCCATAATAATACTTCAACAAAGGCATAACTGCGGCATACCAACGGTGTAATACACCCTCTTTGCGCGGATCATTAGGATCGAAATTTATACCTGATTTTGCACCACCAATCGGTGGGCCGGAAACGGTGAACTTTACTTCCATGGTTTTGGCCAACGATTCTACTTCTCGCTTATCCAACCCTATTCTCATGCGCGTTCCTCCTCCAGCTGCACCACCCCGAAGTGAGTTGATTACTACCCAACCTTCAGCTTCCGTTTCAGCGTCTTTCCATTCAAATACTATTTCGGGGCGCTTGTTCTCAAATTTTTTAAGGAGTTCATGCATACGTTTAAAAATCTGGCGGCAAAGATGGTAAACCCTTAGAAACCAACCAAAACACCACTGCTGCTATCGCTAGAAGCACGCGTTACACTTTTAAGACAATTAATTTCATTCCGAACCCTTTTCATCGCCAAGAAGGCAAAAACAAGTGCCTCTTTGAATTTTACAACATCTGATTCAGGGACAATTAAATCTACCCTATCACCACACTGTTCTATCAATCGATAAATCAGGTATGAATTCAAAACTCCTCCACCTGTACAAAGCACAGATGAGCGATGCTTTGCAGTGATTAGCGATGCTCCAATATATATAGCGATTGATTCCGTAAAGGTATTCAGGCGATCGTTTAATGGAATGTTATCGTTGTCGAGAATGGGTATAATTTTCTTTTCAAAAAATTCGCGGCCGAGAGACGGTCTATTCTTTTCAATTTTAGAATACACGGTGGAGAGTTTTTTTAGCATCATCGTGTTTAAATTCCCATCGGAAGCCATAGCGCCATCATTGTCAAATAATTTACCTGCTTTTGATGCCAGATAATTAAGCCCCATGTTTGCAAAACAGACATCGAAAGCAATACGTTTTCCTTTTAAAAGTTTCGAAAGGTTGGCTATTCCGCCAAGGTTTAAACAAACATCATAGTCTTTAAAAAGAAGATGATCGCCAAGGGGTACTAATGGCGCGCCTTGACCACCAAGAGCAACATCGAGGCTTCTAAAATCTGAAACAACGGGTTTGCCGGCGGTGGCGTGCAGTGCATGACCGTCTCCTAACTGAAATGTGAAACCCTTCTCTGGCTGATGAAAAATAGTATGCCCATGGGAAGCGATAAAATCAACTTGTTTGATACTGTAAAGGTTAATGAACTTCTTACAGAGGTCACCTAAGAATGCACCGTAATCAGCATGTAGTTGCAAGAGCTTTGCAGACGGAAGTTGGTGTGCTTGCGAAAGCTTTTTTATCCAGGATGTGCTGTACGGAACCGTAATGGCCTTTTCAATTTTATATTGCCATTGGTCATTTTTATTTTGAAACATACAAGCGGCTACATCCACGCCATCCAATGAGGTACCCGACATTAAGCCGAGTATTTTATATTTCTGCTTTGAATCCATACTTTTATCCCTTGCTTACACCCCAATCATGAATCTTGTTGTTGATTCTGGTAATACATCGACTAAGGTAGCGATTTTCGACCATGAAAATTTGTTAGAGAAAATCGTCTTCACTTCTTCAGCAGAAATTAAAAGTTATCTTCAGGAGTCATCCGCTGAAAATATTATTGTGAGCTCAGTTAAGGAAGATATAGATGAACTACTTTCCTGGGCTCTTAAAACAACAACTAGAATTAAGTTACGGCCCGACCTGCCACTACCCGTTAACATTCATTACACAACCCCTCAAACCCTTGGGGTTGACCGGATCGCAGGTGCCTGCGGAGCCATACAACTTTTTCGCTCGCAGAATACTCTTGTTATTGATGCTGGAACATGTGTTACCTACGATTTTGTTGATAACGAAAATAATTACTTAGGTGGAGGAATTTCACCAGGGTTAAGCATGCGATTTGAAGCTGTTCATACGTTTACTGCAAAATTGCCGTTAGTGAAGCCAACTGCGTACCCGGAATTAATTGGTGACAGCACAGAACATTGCATTCAAAGCGGAATAGTAATAGGAATGACAGATGAAATGGATGGAATAATTAATAGATATAGAATAAAATATCCCGATTTACAGGTGATTTTATGTGGCGGAGACGCTCCCTTTTTTGAAAACAAGCTGAAAGGGCCCATATTTGCGTGCCCAAATCTGGTGCTTATAGGTTTAAACCGCATTTTATTACATAATGTCGCGCATTAATAAGTATTTATTCACCCTCGTTTTATCGGTTTTATCCTTTGCGGCTTTGGGGCAGGCGGCCCGGTCTCCCTTCTCTTCTATTGGTATTGGTGAGCCCTATGGAAGTGCCCTGATTCAAAACCAGTCTATGGGTGGAATTGGTGTCAGTCAGCCCCAGTTTTGGTTTGTGAACAATCAAAATCCAGCGCTCCTGGTTTACAACTATTACACGGTCTTCCAGGCTGGCGCTTTGGTTGAATCCAAAACTATAAAAGGCGACACCACAAATGTTGAAAGCACCAATGGTAATATGAATTACCTGGTAACTGCCTTTCCGATAAAGCCTGGCAAATGGACAACCTCCATTGGCTTAATGCCCTTTACAAATGTTAATTACAGGTTAGAGTATTTTGATATTGTGGCCGGCACAAACCCATCCGATACAATCATTGTATCGGAACAAGGGAGCGGTGGCTTGTCGCAAGTATATTGGTCAAATGGTGTTCGATTACACGATAACTGGTCTGTTGGTCTGAAGGCTGCTTACTTGTTTGGGTCTGTTATAAACGATTATACCAACCTTTTGATCACTGTCCCTCAGCCTGTTTCGTATTTTATTGCCGTTAATGAACAAACATTTATTAAAGACTTCCAATTTACTGGAGGATTATCCTTCAGTCAGGATTCTATTGGGCGTAAAGAAGAGTATCGTTTGAGTGCCGGTATGACCTATGGCTTCGCCACCGATTTAAAGGCTTCCAAAACCACGGTATTTGAAAGAAGAAACTTAGGCGGTAATCCTATCACTTCCGATACATTGATAATCTCACGAGGAAATGTGTCTATTCCATCTACCCTCACAATGGGTTTCTCAATCAGCAAGCTAGCCAAATGGACTACCGGTATTGAGTATACCTTACAGGATTGGTCGCAATTCAGCAATATAAATGATGAGACAAATGAAAGCCTGGGTAAAGCCTGGCGATTGGCTCTGGGCGGGGAAGTAACACCCGATTATTTATCCGAAAAGTTACTTAAAAGAATAACCTACAGAACGGGTTTGCATTACGAAAACTCGCCATTTTTGACAAATAATAACCAGCTTAAGGATTTTGGCATTAATTTTGGCCTATCCATACCCACTGGCCGTTCAAGTCTTGATTTAGCCTTTAGTACCGGCAGACGGGGTAATACGTCAGAAAATGTTTTAGAAGAGTCATATTTCAGGGTTTATTTTGGCATTACATTTAACGATCAGTGGTTTATTAGAAGAAGATTTGACTAGAAAAATTTAAAATGATGAAAAAAATTTTTGCGCCCCTAGTATTTGTTTCAGCACTCCTAATCAGTGCTACATCCTCATTTGCTCAATGCAAAGCGTGGACGTGGCCTCAAGATCCTGAACAAAAAGCAAAAGCAGAGGAAAAGGTTTCGTTGTATGACGACTACAGGAAAAACAATGAATTCGCAAAGGCAAAACCTCATTTAAACTGGTTGTTAACCAATACCCCTAACCTGAATACCAGTATTTACATTAATGGTGCTGAGATCTATCAAAAACTGGCCAGTGCTGAAAAAGATGCGGCCATAAAAAACATTTTGGTTGACTCGCTTTTGCTTATCTATGATTTACGAATTAAAAATTGTGGTGAAGAAGCCAGTGTAACTAACCGTAAAGCATTAGCTGCAGTAGCCTTTTGGGCTAATGAAGCCGGCAAAGAAAAATATGTATTGGACTTAATGGATCTGGCCTTTAAGTTAAATGGCAATGACATTCTTGACGGAACTATCCTCCCCTTTATGCAAGTGGTGAGGATCAACAAGGTTAAGCTAAAAAATCTTACGGATGAACAAGTATTGGAACGTTATGACCTTATCATGGGCATACTTGATGCAAAAATCAAAGTAGCATCAAGTCAAGGCAAACAAGATCTTGTTACACGTTATCGCTCATGGAAAGATGAAGTAGATAAAATACTAATCAGCATTGTAAAAGTTGATTGCGCTTTCGTGCGCACCAACCTCGGACCTAAGTTCAAGCAAAACCCTACTGATGTTGGATTGGCCAAGAAAATCTTTGCCTTTATGCTACAAGATAAATGTACAGATGATCCGTTATGGATGCAGGCCGCAGAAGCCATTTTAAAAGAAGAAAAAGATTACGGCATTGCTAAAAATCTGGGCATTCGTTACCTGGCCATGGAAAATTTTTCAAAAGCAAATGAAATGTTCGCTATTGCGCTTGAAACTGCGCCAGGTAATTCTGAAAAAGCTGATGTGCTGATTTACAAGGGCAGCATTGAAGCCCAAAAAGGTTCAAAAACCGTAGCGCGTGATTTATATCGCCAGGCTTTAGCGGCTGACGGCAGTAAAAAAGATGCTTACGAAAAGATTGGTGACCTGTACTACGGAAGTTTTTCTGATTGTTCCAAAAAAGACAATATGGCAGAAGACCGTTTAGTCTACCTGGCCGCTTACGATATGTACCAACGTGCCGGTGAAGGTAAGAAAATGGCTATGGCCAAGGATCAATTCCCTTCCAAGGAAGATATATTCCTGGTGAACTGGTCGGCAGGAGATGCCCAACGGGTAGGTTGCTGGATCAACGAAACCGTTACCATACGCACACGCGATTAATATTGTATTGAAGCTAACAAAGGCCATAGTTTTGCTATGGCCTTTTTCATTTGTATGAACAGGTTATTTTTCATTTTTATCCTTCTTCAACTTATCGCCTGCGGTAAGTCGGACGTTATCCAGCCCCTGGAATATGACGGTCCCTATCGCGAAGGAGAACAGGTGGAAATGCATTACTCCGAAAATGAAGTAGTAAAAGTAAGAATGCTGGCAGATCTGGTGTATGAATTCCAGGTCGGTGACCGGGAATTCCCCAAAGGTATTTTCATGGAATTCTTTAACGATGAGGGTGTGCTGTCTTCTACGCTTCGTGCGAATCACGCCTATTATTCCAAAAAAGATAATACCTGGAAAGCCACCGGAAAAGTTGAAGTGATCAACCTGGAGAAAAATGAACAACTCAATACTGAAGAACTCTTTTGGAGACCCGCAAAAGAGCAGATCTATTCCGAGAGTTTTGTAACCATACGTATGCAAACGGAGGTTATCTACGGAGAAGGCCTGGAGGCCAAGCAGGACATGTCATCCTATACCATTAAAAAGCCTCAGGGCGAATTTACCATAGCGGAAGGCTCAGAAATGCCTGTCCGGAACTAGCTTTTCAAAATCGTTATCTTTGCTCGTTCTATGAAGCTACCCGACATCCTTCTGCTCTCGCTCTCCGTTGCATTCCTAATCATCGGTATTCACCAGATTATGACAGTCGGGTTGGGCCATGCCTATTGGGCCATTATGCTTTCCGTGGTCATGTTTTTTATTTTAACCTACCGCAAACGGAAATAATATGGAACCTACACTTTTGATGCTCATATTCCTTTCGTTAGTGTTCTCGTTCTTCTTTTCAGGAATTGAGATTGCTTACTTTTCGGCTAACAAGCTACAACTGGAGTTACAAGGGAAGCAGGGATTGTTGTCCGGTAAAATATTTTCCAAGTTTATTAAAAAGCCATCTCTTTTTATTGGCACAACCCTGATCGGAAATACCATAGCCCTTGTGCTTTATGGAATCTTTATGGCACAGTTGTTAGAACCAAAACTTCAACTTTGGTTGCCTGAACCCATTCAAAATGATGCAGCGATTCTAGTAATTCAAACGCTATTAGCAACTACGCTGGTGCTTTTCACAGCAGAGTTCTTACCCAAAAGTTTATTCCTAATCAATCCAAATGTGATGCTTACTGCATTAGCGGTGCCCTTTAATATTATATATTATATTCTGTTTCCGCTGGTCATCAGCATTGTATCACTATCCAAATTTGTTATCACAAAAATTTTCAGAACAGAATATTCTGATGAAAAACCTGTATTCGGACTTACAGATTTGAATCATTACCTTAAGAACATGCTCAGGGTAAAGCATGAAGATGAAGATATTGAACTGGATAAAAAGATTTTTCATAATGCCCTTGAGTTTAAATCCGTACGGGTAAGGGAATGCATGATCCCCCGAACCGAAATCATTGCGGTGGATATTCAGGATGGTATGGAGAAACTGCGTCAGGCCTTTGTGGAAAGCGGTCACTCTAAAATTTTGATCTATAAAGATTCCATTGATGATGTTATTGGCTATTGTCATTCCTCCGAGTTGTTTAAAAAACCCACCCGAATTGAAGATATTCTTACCCCAATCATCATCGTACCTGAAACCATTCTGGCTAACGAGTTGATGATTCGCTTTATCAATGAACGGAAAAGCCTATCCCTGGTAGTGGATGAATTCGGTGGCACATCAGGCCTGGTGAGTATGGAAGATGTGATTGAGGAAATTTTTGGTGAGATTGAAGATGAGCACGATGAAGACGACCTGGTGGAGCAACAATTGGATAAACAAACTTGGCTGCTAAGCGCCCGGCTGGAAATAGATTATTTGAACGATACCTATAACTGGAACCTACCCACAGGTGATTATGAGACGTTGGGCGGATTGATTTTAAGCTACCGGGAAGATCTGCCACAACCCGGAGAAACGATTTCCGTACCCCCATTTTCCTTTACTATCCAATCTACCCTCGATAACCGTATTGATACCCTCCGAATAACGGTGGCCGATGATGCCAAATAAGGCAAATACATTAACTAATTAGCTAATAATCATATTCTTAGCTCAAGCATACTTTAACGGTTTATTTTTAAAACCTTATTTTTCTAATCCATAAAGCGGGTTAAATTTGCGGTCTTTAAAATTTGACTTATGGCATTTATTGGAACGTTGAGGAATAAGATGGGCACCTGGGTGGTGGTTTTTGTATTTGTGGCCATATCGGCCTTTGTATTGGGTGATCTTTTTAGCAATAACTCTTTCCTTTTTGATGATGATTCTGTTGGCGAAATAGCCGGACATACCGTTACCCTCAAGGAGTATCAGCAGGTGGTTCGCGAGCGTGAAGCTAACTATATCATGTATTTTAATCGCCAACCGGGCGATAGTGAAATGCCCACCATTCGGGAACAGGCGTGGGAAATACTCATTCTTCGTCATGCTATCGAAAATCAATTCGAAAAAGTGGGCGTTAAAGTTACTGATGATGAGATGGTGGATATGATTTCCGGTAAAAACATCAATGAAGGTATTAAACAATCCTTCATCAATCCCGAAACCGGTCAGTTCGACCGTGGCATGTTGGGTACTTATATTTCACAAATCAAACTTGCTCCTGAAGCTTCTCCTGAGCGCATGCAATGGGAGATTTTTCAACGCGATTTGAAACCCGGGCGTGAACGAATCAAGTATGAAAACCTGCTGATCAAAAGCGCTTATGTAACATCCGCAGAGGCAGAAAAAGAATATCACCTTCAAAATGATGTTGCAGAAATCCAATACCTGTTTGTTCCCTATTTTGCTGTAAGTGACACCGCTTTAAACGTGAGTGACAGCGACTTGAAAGCGTACTACAACAAAAACAAAGAGAAGTACAAAAGCGAACACACCCGCGACATGAAGTTTGTGACTATACCCGTTGTTCCTTCCGCTGATGATTCCCTGTCGTTTAAGGAAGAACTTACGCGTCTTGTAGCCGACTTTAAAGCTGCGCAGGATGATTCCGTGTTTGCTATTATCAATTCCGATAATTCAGATGCTTATACCCGATACAACGTCTCCAATATTCCTGCATATATTACTACAGATGAGTTGGTGATAGGAGAGGTTAAAGGAGCTTTTCTGGATGAGGGAACATTTAAATTGGTTAAGGTCTCTGCCATTGGAAAAGACACCATCAATCATGCAAAGGCTAGCCACATTCTGATTCGCTGGGATGATGACACTGATACTGCCAAAAAAGAGGCCAAGACAAAAGCACAAAACATTTTAAAAGACATTAAAGCAGGTGCAAGTTTTGCGGATAAGGCACGCGAATTCGGTACTGACGGAACTGCAACCCGGGCGGGTGATTTGGGGTGGTTCAGCACCGGTGCTATGGTTAAACCTTTTGAAACAGCCGTTTTCTCAGCCACCAAAAAGGGTGTTTTGAATGATGTGGTTGAAACTGAATTTGGCTATCACCTCATTGATGTAACCGAAGTAAAAGACAATAACTACTATTCGTTAGCGGTTATTGAACGCGAGATATTATCCAGTGATGCCTCCATTAATGCAGCCATTCGGAAGGCAGAAATGTTTGCTTCTGAACTTTCGGGCTTAAAAGACTTTACAAAACGCGCTGTCAATGAAGGCCTGACCGTTTATGAGGCCAAAAATATTACTCCGGCTGAAAGACGGGTGAATAATCTAGGTGAAGCCAGGCAGGTGGTACAATGGCTTTTCCGCGATGCCAAAGAAGATCAGGTATCCGAAGTTTTCGATCTTCAGGATCAATATGTTGTTGCCGTAATGACCGGTGAAATTGAGAAAGGTTACAAATCACTTGACCTGGTAAAGGAGGAGATATCCCCAGCCGTAAAGAACGAATTAAAAGGTAAAGTAATTATTGAAAAATTAAAAGGTTTAGAAGGTTCATTCGATGAAATTGCCAAATCCTTTGGAAAGGATGCAACGGTGTATACCAACAGTAGTGTTAAGCTCAATACCAACTCCCTTACCTCGGTTGGGTTTGATCCGGTTGCTATCGGAAAAGTATTTTCCATAGAAGATGGCAAGCGCTCACAGGCCTATGCTGGTGAAAATGGGGTGGTTATCATTGAAACAAAAACAAAAACCCTGGCACCTGCTATTGGTGATTATACCATGTTCAATACACAATTACAGCAAAGCGCCACCAATCGAAATTCTGCCAGTATTACGGATGCCATTAAGGAGGATGCAAAAATTGAAGACAGACGCTTCAGATTCTATTAAAAGATAGTGTTAACTTTTGAACGCCCTGGGGTTATCCGGGGCGTTTTGTTTTTATGTTGGATCAGGATTGGATTAATTCATTTCGCATTAAGCTCGACCAACACCACCGTTGGCCATCCCTGTATATTTTTAAATTCATTGTTCCGAAAGGAAAAGAACAGGAGGTAAAAAATTTATTCCCCCTGCATTCGATAACCGAAAAAGCTTCCCGTGAAGGGAATTATACCAGCATTACCATTCAGATTATGGCGCCCTCCAGTGATGTGGTTATTGATATCTACCAAAAAGCTTCTTCCATTGAAGGATTGATAGCACTATAAAAGCCCCGTTACTGCCAAATTCTTGTAACTTCGCTATCAGTATTATCCCCTCTCATATGTGGAAGAAAGAAAACAACACTCTAACAAAAACGTTTACCTTCAAAGATTTTACAGAAGCCTTTGGCTTTATGACCAAAGTGGCCATTGTAGCCGAAAAAATGAATCACCATCCTACCTGGACAAACACCTGGAATACGGTGAACTTCGCGTTAAGTACACACGATGCAGGAAACATTGTAACAGACAAGGATAAGAAACTGGCGGAGGCCATTGATGCCCTGGCATAATGGAATTAAAAGCATCGCTTTATATTGTTCCAACACCCATTGGAAACTTAGGCGACATTACGCTTCGGGCACTTGATGTACTTAAATCAGTTGACCTGATTTTAGCTGAAGACACACGCACCTCTGGAAAGTTGTTAAAGCATTACCTGATTAGTAAACCAATGCAAAGCTTTCATAACTTTAACGAGCATAAAGTAGTCAATGCACTTGTTAAGCGCATGCAGGATGGTGAAACAATGGCTTTGATTAGCGATGCCGGAACACCAGGCATATCTGATCCTGGTTTTCTTATCGTGCGCGCTGCTTTACAGGCAAACGTAAAAGTTGACTGTCTTCCCGGAGCGACTGCATTTGTTCCTGCGTTGATTAAATCTGGTTTGCCTTGCGACCGCTTCGTGTTTGAAGGATTTCTTCCCCATAAAAAAGGCCGGCAAACGCTGTTGAAAAAACTAGCAGAAGAAGAGCGAACGATGGTTTTTTATGAATCGCCACACCGGCTGATTAAAACATTGGAGCAGTTTAAGGAATATTTTGGAGCAGAAAGACCCGCCTCTGTTTCGCGAGAGCTCACCAAGTTATTCGAAGAAACCCGTAATGGCACGCTGGAAGAAATTCTCCACTACTTCTCGACCAAAGAAGTAAAAGGAGAAATCGTTATGATCGTTGGAGGAAAGTAAAAAACCCAGAACAATAAGTAGAAGGAAGATGTTGGATATAAGTCTGCAAAACAAAACATGATACAGTTAGCCCATCTGGAAAAAGAAGTTGTTCGAATTTGCCGCGAAGTAGGGGCTTTTATACGAAAAGAAGCTGCTGATTTTGATCGCTCCAAAATTGAATTTAAAACTGGCTTTAACAATCTGGTTTCCTACGTTGATAAGGAAGCTGAAATTCAATTGGTCCGAGAATTGAAAAAATTAATACCGGGCAGCGCATTCCTGACGGAAGAAGGTACCGTGCAAACCGATGAAGGACAGGAGTATTGCTGGATAATCGACCCGCTTGATGGCACCACCAACTTTATGCATGGCCTGCCCATATTTGCCATAAGCGTTGCGCTTGCTCAAAATAATAACGTTATTCTGGGTGTAGTATGTGAAGTAACGCGTGACGAATGTTTTCACGCCAGCCAAGGCAATGGTGCAGCGTGTAACGGTAAGCCCATTCAGGTTTCAACCATCAATACCTTGAATGAAAGTTTACTGGCTACCGGCTTCCCCTATTACCATCTTGATAAAAAGGATGTTTATCTCGAAATCATAAAACTGTTTCTGGAACAAACACACGGTATCCGTAGGTTGGGAAGTGCCGCTATTGATTTGGCCTATGTAGCCTGTGGGCGCATGGAAGGCTTCTTTGAGTATAATCTACATGCCTGGGATGTGGCTGCGGGTGCCTTTATTGTGCAGCAGGCCGGTGGCCGCGTAACTGATTTTTCCGGTGGAAATAATTTCCTCCATGGGGGGGAGATTGTTGCCGCTGGCGCTATTCAATCAAAAATGCTTGAGATTATTCATCAACGTTGGTATGGAGAAACATATTAACGTCCAAACTATTAGCTATTTTTACGCATGATTCAGGACATTCTGATTGTCATTTTATTCACTGGTGCCTTTGGGTATTTAGGAATGATTATTTACCGTTCCTTTAAGGCGAAGTCATGCACCACGGGATGTAGTAAATGTGGTGCGCTAGATTTGGATGCCATCGAAAAGCAAATCCGCTTGAAGGGTTAGTGCCTGCTGAACTATAATTTTCTCTCCAAATCATTGGAAGAATTCAATATCTTGTGTTCAACATTATCTTATATGAACAAAATTCTTTTCTTCATTTTCGCTGTATGGTGTGGTGCCACAACTGCCCAAAATCTGAAATCCGGAGGTGTACTAAAAGCAGAACAAGCCATCATGGACATTCGTCATTACAAAGTGGTGCTTGACGTTGATCCTACACAACAGAAAATTGATGGGTATACTGAAATAACACTCATTACATCTCGGTCTACTAATGTACTCTTGTTTGATATGGTACATCTGATGAATGTCAGACAAGTGTGGGTAAACAAAAGGGAGCAGCCCTTCACACACGAAGGTGATCTGATCCGTATTACCTTGAACAACTTTATACCTGCCGGTAAAGTAATGGTTAAAATCGAATATGGAGGAAAGCCCGGCATTGCCGAACGGCCCCCTTGGAGCGGAGGTTTTACATGGACAACCGATTCAACAGGTAATCCCTGGGTAGCAATAACCTGTCAGGGTGAAGGAGCTAAAATCTTTTTTCCCTGCAAAGATCACCCAAGCGATGAACCCAATGATGGAGCTGAGATGATTATTACCGTGCCACAAGGATTATATGTTGCGGGACCAGGCTTGCTGCAAAAAACTACTTCAAAGGCGGGCAAATCAACCTACCATTGGAAGACGAATTACACCATAAACAACTACAGCATTTTGTTCAACATTGGTAAATACAAAGTGGCCACACGTACTTATACCACTTTGAACGGAAACAAAGTACCTATGCAGGCTTACCTGCTGGAAGAGCACTTCGATAAAGCCAACAGCCTTCTGGACATCTTTGAACGCTCAGCACATGTACTTGAAAAATATTTTGGCGAATATCCTTGGGTGAAAGAAAAGATGGCTGTTTGTGAAACACCCCACCTGGGTATGGAGCACCAAACACTTAACGCTTATGGAAACAAATTCAACTACACCAACGTTGGTGGTAAAGATTTCGATTGGCTGCTTCACCATGAGTTTGGTCATGAATGGTGGGGAAATAAAGTTACCGGAATTGACTGGGCTCACATGTGGATTCAGGAGGGCATCTGCACTTTTGGCGACCACTTGTATACCCTGGAGTATGAAGGGGAAGAAGCATACATCAAGCGGATGCAACAGACCGCACGAAACACTCAAAATAAATTTCCGATTGTGATGGGTGAACAGTTGGACACCGACACGGTTTATCATGGTGATATTTATGGGAAAGGAGCATTCTTCATGCATACTCTTCGGTATATCATCAGTGATAAAATCTTCTTTCCTACACTGAAGAACCTTGCCACCGACACTAAATACACTTACCATAACCTTGTGCACACAAACGATGTGGAGCAATTGTTCAGCAGTGCATCTGGACAAAACCTAAAGCCATTATTCGACTTTTACTTACGCACCACCCAAAAGTTGGAAGTGCAGGTGCGGGATATGGGGAATGCCACCTACCAGATAAGATTGTTGAATTATGATGGTGATTTGCCGCTAGAAATCGGAACCGATTCAGGAACGCAACGAATGATACTCAACAAAACCGCTGTGCATGTAACCAGTTCATCGTTACCAGCAATTGATCCCAAGGTTTACTACCTCAAGCGAGTTATTTTCGAATAAAGAAGTAAACTCAAGGTGGTATATGTCGACAACGACCGGAAAAAGAAACCCTTTATGCCCACACCTTAGTGCCTTCAGTACAATTTTTACAGATTTCAATTTCCTTCCTTGACTTAAGCAAAGATCTACGGAACTCGTTGTAGGAGCTACCAAACCAAATCTCTTCAAAGGTATTTTTGGTAAGGTCGCCCAGCGCAAAGTGTGCATCTTTATCAAAACAGCAAGGCACCACTTTACCATCCCAGGTAATCACACAACTGTGCCACATTTTCCAACAATGATTGTCGAGGCTATTCTTAATAGTATATTTTCCATTACCATTTTTCCTGTACCGGGAATATTTATCTTGATCAGGAATTAACTCTGAACCATTTTCAAAATCGTATATCTGCGCTGTTTTCAATACTACCTGGTCTACACCCAGATCTTGAGCAAGTTTATACACTTTGGGAATTTCATGCTCATTCGGTTTAACCACCAGAAACTGAAACACCGTATGGGGAGTTTTTGAATGAAGCTTTTGTTTCCACTCCAGTATTTTTTTTGTACCCGAAATTACTTTTTCCAGACTACCACCCACCCGATACGATTGATAGGTTTCCTGGGAAGTCCCATCAATCGAAATAATTAACCGGTCAAGTCCAGATTCAATAGTGGCTTTAGCGGTTTCATCGGTAAAATAGTGAGCGTTTGTGGAGGTAGACGTATAAATTCCTTTGCTCCCAGCGTATTTTACCATATCCAGAAACTGAGGATTCAGGTACGGCTCACCTTGAAAATAAAAAGTAAGGTAGCTGAGTTTTGAAGCCAGCTGATCAATAACACTTTTAAACAGATTTTGCTGAAGCATTCCGGTAGGACGTGTGAAGGATCGCAATCCACTGGGGCATTCCGGGCAGCGCAAATTACAACTTGTAGTAGGTTCGATGGCAATGCTAATAGGCAAGCCCTTAATAACAGGCTCTCCGGTCAATTTAGATTGATGGAAACTTGACCAGATACGTGAGGCATTGAAAACACGTTGTGGTGTTGTTCTTGAAACTCCATTGAGTATGTCACGAAAGTTTGCCATGTTGCCTAAAGTGGAACAGCGATGTAAAACTGAAAGGTAGTCCCCACGTCAAATACAGAATTCACAGCACTATAGCGTTCTGGTTCTCTTACTATTTCATCTAAAAGGGCAAAATAACAAGTAGTTTGAATTAATCTTATTTATTGGCCATCTTTCCATACATGAAAAAAGTAATTGGCTGCCTGATAGTTTTGCTGGTTGCATCCGAAGCCCTATCACAACAACTCTCCGACCAGGCTGAAATTTCTGTAATCACTTGTGGCCCCGGACAGGAAGCTGTTTTCACCGCATTTGGCCATAGTGCATTTCGTGTAATTGACCCGGAGAATGGCATAAATGCAGCATTTAACTATGGTGTATTTGATTTTGACCAGCCGAATTTCTATCTAAACTTTGCCCGTGGGCATAACCGGTACCGCCTGGCTGTTCAGGATTTTGAACGCTTTGAATACGCCTACCAGTACTATAACCGCTATGTGCACGAACAAGTACTGAACTTAACGCAGGAGCAAAAGCAAAAACTTTTCGATTACCTGATCTGGAATGCACAACCTGAGAATCAGTTTTACTTCTACGATTATTTTTACGACAACTGCGCAACCAAACTTCCTGAAATTATACAAAAAGTATTCGGTGAAGCTGTCGTTTTTGATGGATCATACATCACCAACCCTTTATCAATTCGAGCGCTTACTGATTTGTACCTGAAGTACCAACCCTGGGGCGACTTAGGCATTGATCTTTGTCTGGGTTTGCCAATGGATAAAATCGCTACGCCCTATGAGCACATGTTTTTGCCCGATTATGTTGAGTATGGATTTGACCATGCGACCTTTAATGGTCAGCCACTTGTAAAACAAAAGGTGATACGGTATGAGGCAAGATCAGAAACATTCGGCAACGGTATCTTCCAACCGATTTATGTTTTCTCGTTGTTTGCACTACTAACACTGGCGCTAACCAATTACGATTTCAGGCGAAAGAAAATATCAACTTGGTTTGATGCGCTTCTGTTTGGTGTTATCGGATTAGTTGGCATGCTGCTGTTTCTGCTTTGGGTAGCCACCGATCATCGCGCAGCAGCCAATAACCTGAACGTTTTGTGGGCATTGCCCACGCATGCTCTAGTTGCCTTCCTTGTTTTTAAACCGCGTGATTGGGTAAGGAAATACTTTCTGATTGTATTGATTCTTAATTTCTTGTTGCTCATTGCATGGGCGTGGCTCCCACAGACCCTTCATTTTTCACTCGTGCCTATTGTCATCGCACTCAGCGCCAGAGCCTATCTGCAATACAAGCGTTAAGCATTACATATGCAAAGGCCTGTTAGCCGTTGCTGCCAGGCAAGCCTCTTTCACTGCTTCCATATACGTGGGGTGTGCATGTGACATACGGGCTACATCTTCGGCTGAGGCACGATACTCCATAGCCACCACTCCGGCAGCAATCATGTCGGCTGCTCGGGCACCGATAATATGCACACCTAAAATTTCATCTGTATTTTTATCAGCCAGAATTTTTACAAGCCCATCCAAGTCCATTGATGCACGAGCACGGCCAAGAGCTTTGTAAGGAAAGCTGCCTACTTTATAAGCTTTACCATCCTTCTTCAATTGTTCCTCGGTATACCCCACACTGGCTACTTCAGGCCAGGTGTACACTACACCCGGTATGAGCAGGTAGTTGATATGGGGTTTTTGCCCAGCTAATTGCTCAGCAACCATCACCCCCTCTTCTTCCGCTTTATGTGCCAGCATAGCACCGCGTACCACATCACCAATGGCATAAATATTATCTACTTTTGTTTTGAGGTGATTGTCAACCGGTATCTGTCCACGATCGGTTTCAATGCCAACTTTTTCAAGACCAAGTCCTTCCGTGTAAGGCCTGCGACCGATACTCACGAGGCAATAATCACCCTTCAGTTCAATTTGCTTACCAGCTTTATCCTCTGCTTTCAAAAAAACTTCCTTCCCTTTATTTTCGATAGCGGTAACCTTATGCCCTAGGTAAAATTCAATACCCAGTTTCTTGGTAGACTTCTGCAGTTCTTTGCCCATTGTACCATCCATAGTAGGAATGATGCTATCCAGAAATTCAACCACCGTTACTTTCGAACCGATGCGGGCATAAACCGAACCTAACTCCATACCAATTACACCTCCGCCCACAATGATTAAATGTTTAGGGATTTCCTTTAGTTCAAGGGCTTCAGTGCTGGAGATAATCCGCTTCTTATCCAATGGCGCGAATGGAAGTGGCGTAGGTTTAGAACCTGTAGCAATAATGATTTTCTCACCCGTAATGGTTTTTTCCTTTCCATCGGTCGGTGTAACCTTTATTGTGTTCTTATCCACAAACGAACCCACACCAAGGTGAACATCAATTTTATTCTTCTTCATTAAAAAGGCAATTCCATCTACATTGGCTTTAACAACACCAGCTTTGCGTTTGATCATTTGCGCCAGGTTGGCTTTCGGTTTCGAAATATCTATGCCATGTTCTGCAAAGGTGTGTTCAGCATTATGAAAATGCTCAGACGAATCAAGTAATGCCTTTGATGGAATACATCCTACATTTAAACATGTACCGCCAAGGGTGTTGTATTTTTCAATGATGGCCGTTTTCTTGCCGAGTTGTGCACAGCGAATGGCCGCAACATAACCACCGGGACCTGAGCCAATTACTATTACTTGATAATCCATAAATAGATTTTTTTGAGGGTTTTAATTTGAAAACGAAACTCGGTCACATTATATGCCCAGTATCAACCTTCCCGGATCTTCCAGCATTTCCTTCACGCGTACCAGGAAGCTCACCGATTCACGACCGTCAATAATACGGTGATCATATGACAGCGCCACATACATAATAGGTGACACCACAACTTGTCCGTTTTTCACCACAGCGCGCTCCACAATATTATGCATACCCAAAATAGCCGATTGAGGCGGGTTAAGAATGGGCGTTGATAACATTGAACCAAATACACCTCCATTGGTAATGGAGAACGTTCCTCCGGTCATCTCTTCAATTGAAAGTTTTCCATCACGTCCACGGGCAGCAAGCCTTCCGATTTCCATTTCAATCTGATCGAACGAAAGCGATTCGGCATTGCGAATTACCGGCACCACCAAACCGCGTGGCGTGGATACCGCTATTGAAATGTCACAAAAATCGTTATACACAATTTCATCGCCATCAATCTGAGCATTTACAGACGGCCATTCCTTTAACGCCTGGCAAACGGCTTTTGTAAAAAAAGACATGAAGCCAAGGCCCACCCCATACTTTTCTTTAAACTTGTCTTTATACTTCGCACGCATGTCCATAATCGGCTTCATGTCTACCTCATTGAAGGTGGTGAGCATGGCTGTTTCATTCTTCACCGCTACCAATCTGCGTGCAATAGTCTTTCGCAGGGAAGTCATTTTCTCCCTGCGCTGATTGCGGGAAACTCCACCACCAATAACAGGCGGACCTGAGGCTACCGGTTTGGCCGGCTCTTGTTTAGCACCGGGTTGTGCTTTTGCTGCGTCTTCTTTTGTTATTCTTCCGCCTACCCCGGAACCTTGTACTTGAGAAGAGGCTATGCCTTTCTCCTCTAGAATTTTTGCTGCCGCCGGTGAAGGGTGACCAGCCGCATAAGATTTGTCACCAGCAGGAGATGCTGTTGAATCTGCAGGTTTTGTAGTTGCTTGCTCACCGGCAGGCGCTACCTCCATCACTTCAATTTTGCAAATTAGTCCACCAATAGGAAGAGTATCCTTTTCTTTCGCAACAATTCTAAGAATACCATTGGCTTCTGCGGGTAACTCAAAAGTTGCTTTATCGGATTCAACTTCTGCAATCACTTCATCTAATTTTACAAAGTCGCCATCTTTTTTTAACCAGGTAGAAATAGTGACTTCGGTGATGGACTCTCCTACCGCAGGCACTTTCATTTCCTTTACATCACCCGTGGCCTTTGGTGATGATGGTGCCGATGCAACTGCAGCCGGTTTACTTTCTGGTTTAGGAGCATTTCCACCGGCAGATTCTTCAATCAGACAAATCAACTCGCCGATGGGTACAGCGTCTCCCACTTGCTTTTTAATACGAAGAATACCCGGAGCCGGAGCTGTTAGTTCAAAAGTTGCCTTGTCTGACTCCAGCTCGGCAATAACTTCATCCATCTGCACAGCATCACCATCCTTTTTTAGCCAGTTGGCAATCGTTACTTCGGAAATTGACTCGCCAACGGTGGGCACTTTTACTTGTATAGCCATGGTTAGATTTTAGATTTACGTTTTCGTGATTGAAGATTTTCTAGATTAAATTTCAAAAGCAAGGGTGATGATTTTTTCC
Organism: uncultured Roseivirgaceae bacterium; assembly: GCA_964597075.1. GTDB lineage: Bacteria > Bacteroidota > Bacteroidia > Cytophagales > Cyclobacteriaceae > UBA2336. The sequence goes on from CAZQXC010000016.1 coordinate 26,121, forward strand.
TGCTCAGCCTTATGGGCTTTTGAGTATCCTGTTGCCGGTGATGCACTCGACTTACGGGCAACTAGCTTCAGGTCAACATCGGGCATAAAGCGCTGAACATAGGCTCTGTATCCCATGTTATGTGGTTCTTCCTGTGCCCAGATTAGTTCAGCGTTTTTATACTTTTTCAAAACAGTATCCAATTGCTTTTTTGGGAAAGGATAAAGTTGCTCCAGACGAACTAATGCGGTGTTCTTGATTTTCTTCTTTTGCTGATGTTCCTGCAAATCAAAAAATACTTTACCTGAACAAAGTACCACACGCTTTACATCCTTTGCGTTTGCATTAGGATCATCGAGTACTTCTATAAATGTGCCTGACGTAAATTCTTTCACGGGTGAAACAACACCGGGGTGACGCAACAGCGATTTGGGTGAAAAAACAATGCAGGGTTTTCGGAATTCCCATTTTACCTGACGTCTTAACAAGTGAAAATAATTGGCCGCTGAAGTGATGTTGGCCACTACCATATTAAGCTCTGCGGCCTGCTGTAAGAAGCGCTCGGGCTTGGCACTGGAGTGTTCAGGACCCTGGCCCTCATACCCATGGGGTAGTAGTAACACTAAACCGTTCTGGCGTTGCCATTTTGATTCGGCACTGGTGATGAACTGATCGATAATAACCTGAGCACCATTTACAAAATCACCGAACTGAGCTTCCCACAATACCAATGCATGTGGTGTTGCCATGGCATACCCATATTCAAAACCCATCACACCAAATTCGGAGAGTAACGAATTATAGAAATGCAACTTGGCCTGATCGGGTGAGATATGATTTAGTCCAGAGTAGGATTGGTTGGTGTTAATATCCCAGAAGTAAGCATGCCGGTGTGAAAACGTTCCGCGCTTCACATCCTGGCCGGACATGCGCACGATATATTTTTCTGCCAGTAAAGAACCGAAGGCAAGTAATTCGGCTTCTGCCCAACCCAGTTTTTTTTCATCAAAGAATGCGGCTTTACGATCCTTCAATAATTTTTCAATCTGCTTGATTGGCTTAAAGCCATCCGGCACAGTTGTTAGCGCTATGCCCACTTTTTCAACCAATGCCTCTGAGATAGACGTGTCGGGCGATTGATCAAAATCCTCATTTACAGCTTTGCGCATAGATGCCCATTCTTCCTCGCTCTCCTGAAATTTATAGGGCAGTGGCTTCTGCTTCACTTCGTTAAGCCTGTCCTGCAACTGATTTCGGAAGTTTTTGTCCATCTCCTCTGCGAGGGCTTTATCAACACCACTACTAATTAATTTCTTTACATAAATTTCTCGCGGATTCGGGTGTTTGGCGATAATGTTATAAAGCTTGGGTTGTGTAAATTTTGGCTCATCGCTTTCGTTATGTCCGTGCCTGCGGTAACAAAGCAAATCAATAAAAATATCCTTACCGAATTTCTGCCTGTACTCTACGGCAAGGTTTGAAGCAAAGGTTACAGCTTCAGCATCATCTCCATTCACATGAAGCACTGGGGCATCAATAATTTTGGATACATCAGTACAATAAATAGCGGTTCGGGCATCATCGTAATCCGTAGTGAAGCCTACCTGGTTATTGATAACAAAATGAACGGTTCCTCCGGTTGTATAGCCGGGCAAACCCGACATCTGTACCACTTCATAAACAATTCCCTGACCCGCTACTGCCGCATCGCCATGAATAAGAATGGCCATGGCTTTTTTCAGGTCGCCACCAAATTCATCATCAATTTGTCCGCGTGTATAACCGACCACAAGCGGATCAACTGCTTCAAGATGCGATGGATTGGGTGTTAGTTTAACGTATATCTTCTTTCCGGAAGGTGTATCTATCCGGCTGGCATAACCCAGGTGGTACTTCACATCACCATCGCCCATGGTAGCATCCGGATTAACATTTCCTTCAAATTCCGTAAATATCTGTTCGTATGTCTTTCCCAAGATATTAGACAGCACATTCAAGCGTCCACGATGTGCCATTCCGATAACAACTTCCTTTACATCGAGCTCAGCAGCCTTGTTGATAATAGCCTGAAGAGCCGGAATAGTATTCTCTCCTCCTTCCAGCGAAAATCTTTTTTGTCCTAAAAACTTAGTGTGAAGAAAATTTTCGAATACTACAGCCTCATTAAGTTTTGCAAGAATTCTTTTCTTCTCGTCAAGATTGGGGTTGTGATTGAAGTATTCTGTTTCGCACTTATTGAAAAACCATTGACGCACATCATCATTGCGGATGTAATTGTATTCAAATCCAATCGGACCTAAGTAAACCGCTTTGAGTTTCTCAACAATGTTTCGAAGTGAAGTACGGTTCATACTGATTTCACTCGCTACATCAAATTCTACATCCAGGTCAGCGTCTGTCAATCCAAAGAACTTCAGATCGAAATGGACATTATGATTTCTCCTTTCCCTTACAGGATTGGTTTTGGAAGCCAGGTGTCCAAAAGAACGGTAAGCAAAAATCAGGTTACGTACCTGGGTTTCCTTAATGGCCTGGGTATCGGCCACACCACTTCCGCCACCATTCTCTCCATAACGTTGTTGAGAGAATTCATAACCTTCAAAAAATTTTTGCCAGGTTGGGTCAACGCTTGAAGGGTCACTTTTATAATTTTGGTACAGCTGATCGAGGTAGCCGACATCGGCATTGGAGAGGTAGGAGTATTTATCCATGGTTTGATTATGATGAGATATCAAATGTATCGAACCCAATCAGGATATAAAAATTGTATAATCGCTTAAACAAATATTTATGTTTAGATTTTTGATTGCCTTTCTTTTGTCTTTTACTTGGCACAACTGCTAAAAATCTTATATTTGCAGCCCAAAATAAATGGACGAGTTCCACAACTAAACTGAAAGAAAATGGCAGTTAAAATCAGATTGGCCCGAAGAGGCCGCAAAAAACTGGCGAAATACGATGTAATCATCGCTGACGCCAGAGCACCACGCGATGGTCGCTTTATTGAAAAAATTGGTACGTACAATCCGTTAACCGTACCCGCCAGCATTGAGCTGGACGAGGAAAAAGCTTTTAAATGGCTTATGAATGGTGCACAGCCTTCCGATACGGTAAAGGCTATGCTTTCTTACCGGGGAATTATGTTGCGTAAACACCTTCAGATTGGCGTTGTTAAAGGCGCTATTTCACAGGAAGAGGCCGATCGCAAGCTAAACGATTGGAAAGAAGCCAAAGAAGCTAAAATTAAGGGAAGAGTAAATACGCTTGCAGATGATAAGCAGGCGAAAGCTAAAGCCCGGAAAGAAGCTGAATCAAAAATTAAAGAAGCAAGAGCCGAAGCCATCCGCAAGAAGGCGGAGGTTGCAGCAGCACCAGCTGCTGTTGCGGAAGAAGCTACACCGGCTGAGACCGAAGCCCCTGCAGCTGAGCCAACCTCAGAAGCACAAGCTTAAGCGTTTAGCAGACTTTATAAGTACATGCCAGTGTTTTAACACTGGCATTTTTATTTTTGAGGGTGAACATGAAGAAAGAAGACTGTTATAAGGCTGGATTTATTATGAGGCCTCACGGGTTAAAAGGTGAGGTCACCGTTTCACTTGATCCGGACTCACCCGCTGAATGGAAATCGCTTACTTCTTTGCTTATTGAAAAGCAAAACACATTGGTTCCTTATTTTATTGAAAGTGTTTCGATTAAAAAAGATAAGGCTTTTGTAAAATTTGAAGATGTGTCAAGCCCTGAAGAAGCAGCGAAACTTAAAAATCACTCCATATACCTGATAAAAAACTCACGACCAAAATTACCGGCCGGTGATTTCTACGATGACGAGATCATTGGCTTTGAGGTAACGGATCAAACATTGGGTATGCTTGGTCATGTAAAAACATTGGAGCGCGCAGGCATTAACAGGTTTATTATTCTTGATTACGAACAAAAGGAAGTGATGATCCCAACGCAACAACCGCTTTTGAAATCGATAAACCGATCAAAAAAAGTAATCAGTGTTAATCTTCCGGAAGGATTTTTAGATATTTGAAAAAAGTTGATCTTTTATGAAACTTAATCGAATTGCTATTCAATTTTCGATTGTACTACTTCTCCCATTCATTTCATGTGAAAAAACAATTATTGAACGGGTTGGAGGGCCAGGTGAAGGAAAAGTTTATTCTATTGAAGGGTATGCGCAAAAGGGGCCCTACATTGTTGGCACCGATGTTACGGTTGCAGAATTAAACGACAAACTGTTTCCAACGGGTAGGGTATTTTTTTCAACGATATTGGACAATGAAGGTCGATTTGAACTACCCGGTATAGTATTAGAATCACAATACATTCAAATTAAGGTTAAGGGACGTTACTTTAGTGAAACTGGTGGTTATGTACCTACTGAAGAACTTACTCTATACTCGTTGGCTGACATTACTAGAAGTGAAACAGTCAACGTTAATATTTTCACCCATTTGGAAAAAGAACGCGTTGAGTTTTTGGTCAGGGGGCAAGGTTATTCATTTAAAGATGCAAAGGAAAAAGCCCGCAATGAAATTCTTAAAATATTCGAATGGGATAACATTACTATAGGAGAAAGTGAAAGTCTGAATTTGACAGAAAGCAATACAGGAGGCGCTTTGCTTCTAGCCATGTCTGCTATTTTTGAAAATATCGAATTCGTCAAGCGCGTGGAAACCATAACTAACTTCAGAATTGACTTCAGTGAAGATGGAATGCTTGACACTGAAACTATCCAAAATAGGTTACTGACATCAGCCGCTATGGTTAGTAAGCTTTATGTTCGAGAAAACATGGAAAATAAGTATGGGTTTACCCTTCCCGACTTTGAAAGTTTCATCGATGTCTTCATATCAAGCTCATCCTTTCGAAATTACTTTGATGAAATTTTCCCAGAATCAAAAAATGGTAAAGTGAATTTACTAAGGTACAATTCCTCCACACTCATAGGTAATGAATTTGCTGTTATTGTTGCTCCCCTGTTAGATAACGGAATTAATATTCCGAATTTCTCAGAAGCAGGTTTTTCATTTATGGTATACTATCCTAGTACTCCTGCTAGTTCATTTGAAACCCCTAGTAATAGTTGGCTTCAGGCTGAGACTAACCACGCCCCTTGTGACTCCCCTGACCAATACTGCTTAAAAGCAGTTTACTCTAACGTGTTTGATAATTCATCTGATCTTGAAATACCTGTAAGCGTTTCTGGAAATGGCTATTACACCATTAGTATTACTTTAGAGATTGATGGGATTTTTTATACTCGTTACTGGCAGACTGATTGGTAAGACATGCACATCTCCATCATCACCTGCCTTCCTCGCCTAATCGAAAGTCCATTTAATGATTCAATCCTTAAAAGGGCGCAATCCAAAGGATTGGTTAGTGTTGACATCATCGATTTACGAGAATATGCAACAGGCAAACACAAACCCGTTGATGATTACGCTTTTGGAGGAGGAGCAGGCATGGTGCTTATGATTGAACCCATAGACAAATGCATTGCCGATTTGAAATCCAAACGGCTGTATGATGAAGT
>CAZQXC010000017.1:0-31127 GCA_964597075.1 uncultured Roseivirgaceae bacterium
GGTTGAATCTTCCGTCATAATGGTATGGCCCGCCAAACATATCCTGAAAAGTACGTTCGGTTTTGTTGACCGCATACATCAAGGTAATCGTGCCTTGCTTGAATTGATAGTCGGTATTAACTCCAGACTGCAAGGTGGTTGCGTCATAGCGCGCATCCGGATCATCGGTAAATGCACCGACATCGTATTGACCTTTAAAATCGTTGTACATCAGGAACGGCCGAATAGAAAATTGTTCCAAAGGTCTGTAGCCCAGGCTAAGCTGAACGGCATTTTGTTCAGCACCATCCTTATCAAAATTGTTCAAACCGGTTGGGTCTTTTGCTTCGCTGATGCCATCGGTTTGAAAGCGCGTGTAACCCAGGTTATAGTCGAGTTTATCGATACTCCCTGCAATGCCAGCATTTCCTTTCAAAGTATTGAAACTTCCATAGCTTAGTGTACCCGTTCCGCTTACGGGTTTGTTGCCTTTCTTTTTCGTAATAATGTTGATCACTCCGGCTATGGCATCGGTTCCATACAACGTGGATTGGCTTCCTTTCAGAATTTCGATGCGTTCAACCTGATCAATCGAAAGCAAGCGCAAATCAAATGCACCGTCAATACCGGAAGGATCGTTCACCGGAATTCCATCGATTAAAATCAACGTGTACTTACCGGCTGCCCCTCGCAAAAACACCGACTTATCTTTAGCCGGATTACTATTCGCCCCGTTAATGACCAGCCCCACCTGCTCATTTAGCAATTGCGACAAATCTTTCCCCGCGCTGCGCGACAATTGCTCCTCATCAATGATGGTGAGTACTTTGCCGGTTTCGGAAACGTTTTTCGGAAACTTAGTGGCCGTAACCACAACCTCACGAAGGGTGGTTGATGACAGGGAATCTTGTTGGGCCATTGTTTTAGTTGGCGCCCATAACCAACAGGCAATTACAGTCATTGCCCAGACTTTAATCTCTTTTTTCATTTGGAAAAAGGTTAAGGTTGAAAAAAGAGTAAAGGCTGAAAATGAAACGTGTGGGTAGCGATGAACATAAATCACCGCACAAGCACATGAATCACAGTCGCTTTTACCCGAAGCACTGAAATAAAATGTGTATGGGCAGGTCTCCTGACTTACATCACTTGCCTTGGCCTTCCCATCCTGTCCCGATAGCTATCGGGATCAGCACAGTGGCTTGAAGATTTAAGACAAGCACTAATGATGCTTACAGTTGCGGGAACAGCCCCCGATTTTCACGGGGTTCCCTTTTAATCTGTTCAGATTTTACAAGCTGAACGAGAACCAATACGGGTGCAAGTATAGTCATTCAAAATTCAAGGTTCAATATTGAATCGCTAGCGAAACGTATAACGTACTCCCAAAAATCCTTTCAATCCCTGAACGGGTGCATAGTTATAAGTGGTATCGAAGGTGTAACCGTTTGGATTATCCACTTCGGTGTAACGATCAAACGGATCGAACGGACGCATAAGCGGATTATCCGGTAAAAAGTTGAAGAGGTTTTTAATGCCGCCATACACTTCCCAACTATTCTTTCTGTTTTTATCATTAATTATCCGCGTAACCTGAAGATTCACGAGCGGTACCACAGGCGACATGGCCGGACGGAAATCATTGAGTTGAACCGGCAAGTGCATCGGCCCGTTAAAACGTCCGGTAAGATCAAACAACCAATTGGAATTGCGCGAAGCATACGATGCCGCCAGCGTACCCGAATAGCGAGGCGCAAACAGCTGCGGAACTTTTACTTCCTCCTCCATGCTGAACACATCCATGATGGTTAATCCCGCCATGAGCGAAAAACCTGATAACAATTGAACATCTGTATTCAGGGTTAAGCCCTGCGATACCGCATAGCCCGATAAGTTGTCGTAAATAATTTTATTCTGGTCAGTTAAAAAATCGCCAATAATCTTATTGCTGAAATGGGTATAAAACAAGGAGGCATCAATGTTCCAAAAACCGGAGGAGAAGGTAATGGCATGTGTATAGTTTATATTCATGTTCCAGGATTTTTCTGGTTTGAGTTCATCCAGTATAACAACTTCGCGCGCACCGGTAAGTGCGGCATGATCTTCCGTAAAAAGATTAACCACCCGATAACCATTTCCTCCTGTTACGCGCAAAACGCCCGCATCAGAAACCCGGTATCGAAAATTTAAACGGGGTGTAACAATGCTTCCGTGAACATTGTGATGATCATAGCGAACACCCAGGAGCGATGAAAGCCGGTCTGAAAATTTTATCTCATCCTGAATAAAAATGCCCGGGAGAAAAGTTATGGAGAGCGTGTTGTCACCGGAAAGTTCTGCTGTTCCGGGTGTATTATCATCGTAGCGCATAAAGCGAACAGGAATACCCGCCAACACATCATGAACACCGATGCGTTTACTCCCCCGTAGCTGGGCGAACGCCACATGCTGATCGGCCAGAAACTTTACCGTTCCGTAATACGAATCCTGTAGGTGGTAGTTGTAGGAATAATCAATGTTGATATGCTCATTCAATGCATGGGTGCCGATAACTTCCCATCGATTGGTATAAATGGATTCTCCGTAATAAACATCCGACCCGCGGTATTGGCTTGTCCATTGCAACTCGCCACCCCACCGATCTTCATAAAAGTATCGCCAGGCAATAGAGCTTTTTTGATTTTTGAAATCCCATTTATTAAAAACAGAAAATCGTTTTTGCAGCGTAACGTCTGTGAAGTTATCGTTGTTGATATCACGCTTTTGATCATAGTAAAAATGATTGATGCCCAGCAACGCAGTAGCCTTACCCACTTTTTTAACCGCTGAGAGATCCAGATTAAATTCTCCCACGGAGGTTCCGAATACATCCACCTGCACGGGTGCCAACATAGAAGGTTCTTTGGTAATGATGTTGATCACACCACCCACAGCTTCCGATCCGTACAAGGTTGATGCGGGGCCTTTCACTACTTCAATGCGCTTCACCAGACTGTTTGGGATGCCCGCCAAACCATATACCGTTGAAAGACTGCTGACAATGGGCATGCCGTCAATCAATACCATCGTGTACGGACCTTCCAATCCATTGATATGAATGTCGCCTGTATTGCATACGTTACAATTTATTTGAGGCTGCACACCATTGACCATATTCAACGACTCAAAAATATTGGGTGCGGGATTTTTTCTGAACAGTGTGGGTGAGTATACCTCCACCGGAATGGGCGATTGAAGTTTCGTTACTTCTTTCATGGTGCCGGTCACCACCACTTCCTCAAGCTGACCAACATCTTCTTCCAGTGTTACCGTTAAACTTTGAACAGCTTGCTTGACCTGAACCTGTTGTGTACGCTTTTTATACCCCACCGCAGAAACTTCCACTACATATGATCCAAGGGTTATACCCTTTAGCTCGAAGGAACCATCAAGATTTGTAACAGTACCCTTATTGGTGCCGCGCAGGGCAACCGTTGCGAATGCTACCGGTTCTTCGTTGGCATGCACCCTCCCCTTCAAAGCAGCCTCCTGCGCATTGGCCTGAAAAACCAATCCAAACACAATCAAAATCCCCACACCCCGCTTCATATATTTTAGACTAATCTAAATTTTAGTTTATACAACACTAACAAAAACGGAAGAGTAAGGCAATAGGTTTACCCTATTTATTTAAGGATGGCTAAAAATGGCTGAATGGGATGTTTTTACAAGTGGCTTTTCCTATCCGGAAGCTAGCGAGTGGATGACCGGCCGCTGATTAATGGATTCATTCACTCTTTGGGACCGCTATTCACTCCGCAACGTACTGGCAGGATTCACCCTTGCCGCCTTCATCGTCTGGAAGCCAACCGACAGGAAAGCAATCACAACAACAGCCAGCCCCGCGATCACAAACAACACGGGATGAATAGCAATCCGGTAAGGAAAATTTTGCAGCCATTCGTTCATAATGAACCAGGCTAGCGGCCAGGCAATTAAATTGGCGATGAGCACCAGCACCACAAAACCTTTCGAAAGTAACAACACCACTTCCGAAGAGGTTGACCCCAACGCCTTTCGAATACCAATCTCCTTTGTGCGCTGAATGGTCATGAACGAGGCCAGCCCAAACAATCCCATGCATGCCACAAAAATGGCCAGCGCGGTAAACATGCTGAAGATAGTACCAAAGCGCTTGTCTCCTTCATATTGCCGGTTGAAAAACTGGTCAAGAAAAAAGTAATCCATGGGGTTACCGGGGAAGTGTGTACTCCACACGGGCTCCAACTGCGATAAGATCTGTTGATAATTATCAGATTCCATTTTAAACGACAAGAACGAAGCAAAACCGGGTGTATACCGATACACCAGCGGAGTCACCTGCTCCTTCAAACTCATCTGGTGATAATTTTCCAACACACCGATAACCTCCAGCGTGTCTCTCCCCTGCCGCACCTTCTCCCCGATGGCGCTCTCCGGGTCTTTGAAATCCAGGGCAGTCACCATAGCACGGTTTAGAATAACATTCTTATTACTCACTGTGGTAACATCAAAATTTCTTCCGGCAATAATCTGCAGCCCAAACGCATCCACATAATCATGGTCCATGCCCACGATGTATCCGGAAATGTTGGTGGCAGCATCGGCATTTAGTTTCCGAATCCCACTGGCCCAGAAAATTTCATCACCGGGAACGTTGGAAGAACCGGTAACGCCCGTAACACCTGGTATGCGCAGTGCCTCCGCCTTCATGCCTTCCAGCGATTGCTTGAACAGCGAGTCAACTACCACACCCGGACCTTTCAATACCAGCGTCTGGTTGATGTCCACACCCAAATCCTGGTTGCGCATAAACATCAATTGCTGATACACAATTACGCTGCCACTGATTAACACCACCGAGGCCACGAACTGAAACACCACCAAACCCTTGCGCAAAAAATTTCCTTGCGGGTTGCGCATCACCTTGCCCTTCAACACACTCACAGGCTTGAACCCGGAGAGCACCATGGCCGGATAGAAGCCCGCCAACAAGGTGCCTGCTAAAAACAAACCTGCTACCAGCAACCAGAAATCGCTTTCAACTAAATAGTGTAACGGAATATTCCGGCCCGACAAATTCCCAAACACCGGCCACAGCAACCGCACGGCCAGCACGGAGAGCACCGCAGCCAATACGTTCACCAAAAAAGCTTCGCTCAGAAATTGTTTCATCAACTGGTTCTTCTGTGCACCCATTACTTTACGCACACCCACTTCGTTGGCGCGTTCAAAAGATTTAGCGGTGGCTAAGTTTATATAATTCACCCATGCGATGATTAAAATAAAAAACGCGATAGCCGAGAGGGCATACACACTGTCGCGGGTGCCTCGTTCATCAGGCTGAGATTCCTGCAGCAACACCGCACCCAAATGAATATCCAGCAACGGCTGAAGCCAGAAATCCTGCTTGCCGCTATACCGCTTCCAATCTTCTTCCCGGTCTTTCGCGAGCCATGCATCAAACTTCGACTGTACTGCTTTGTAATCTGTGCCCGGCTGTAACAACACATACGTGTTGAAATCATACCAGCCCCACTCCGTCTCCGAGGCGTTCTGCGTCTCCTTGTTCAGCGTAGCGTATGAAAACAAAAAATCAAACTTGATGTGTGAGTTTTCCGGCAGGTTTTCAAATACACCGGTCACTTCAAAAGTACGGGTGCCATCCCACGAAATAGTTTTGCCCATGGGGTCTTCATCGGCAAAGTAGCGCTTCACTGCCCGCTCACTCAGCACCACTTTATTGGGCCCGGCCAGCGATTGAATCTTATCACCACTCAATAAATTAATATCAAACACCTCAAACACCGAGGAGTCTGCTATCTGCATCTTCTCCTCGCGAAACGAGATGACGCCACGGGTGGGACTATTATAGTTAGCGATGCCGCTCACCGGAAACAGCCGCGTGAAACGCACCACCTCGGGAAAATTATTTTTGAACGCAGGCCCCACGGCCGGTACGGCAGCCGCACACTCAAAGCGCAGCTTGCCATTCTGCCACTGACTGTAATTCACTCTGTATATATCCGCAGCCTTGCTGTGAAACGCATCGTAGCTACGCTCATACTTCACAAATTGTAAAATGAGCAGGCTCGCCACCATGCCCAGGCTCAGGCCAACCACATTAAGAATCGTAAACGACTTGTGTTTCAGAAAACTCCGGAGCGCAATGGTGAGGTAGCTTTTTATCATGGCAGTGGGGTTTGCGGTTACCTGCCGATGCATTAAAACCTGCAAAAGTTTTAAAGCAGGCACGACCGAGGGCAGGTTAAGCCTTTAACGGTAGGGCAAGATAAGCGTTCTTGTTATTACTGTAAATGGGGTAAATGGTTACATGAACGGAGCTGAATGATTGGCGCTTCGTTTCCAACGCAAGTGAGCGTTTGTAGGGAATATTTTCAAATACAATTAGTAGATTACTGCTGGAAACTTACTGCCCCTATGGAAACTCCCGCCACCCCGTTACTACTTTCACAACAGATTACCCGCTTTTGCCTGTTTTTGATAGCTGCCATTGGCATTAGTGGTGGCCTGCTACAGATGTACCAGGGCCAACCGGAAACAACGGCCCGGTTGGATAATGTTCACCGCTTTATGGCCGGCATTTACCTGGCGTGTGGAATTATTTCATTGTGGGCAGGCATTACCATTGCGCGACAAAACACGCTGGTGTTGTTACTGGCGCTGGGAGTATTTTTGGGTGGTATGGGTAGGCTAATCTCCATCTCAGTAGTAGGCTTACCCGAGCCTGCAGGGTTGTGGATTGGGTACCTGGTACCGGAACTATTGCTTCCTGTGGTGCTGGTTATTTCGCAAAGCATTACGAATTTTAAGATAGCGGAATAGTAAAAATGAGTTTAGTTAAGAAAATACTTCAGCTTTTAACAATATCGTGTTTGACAGTTAGCTGTGCAACAATTTCTTCTCCGTAGCGTCTCCACGAGGGACTCTGCGATCATAAAGCATGGCAGTCATAGAATGAAAAAGACTTCATACTCATAATTTTATGCCAGGTGGTAGCTGGAGAAGCATGGGTATAGAAAGCGAAGTGGTATTTCTGACTGTCAGTATTAATCGTGTCTAAGAAATTGTTAGTATATTCATAATACTCAAAAGCACAGCACATGAAAAACATTATACTTTTCTTCTGCCTGGTACATATAAGTTCATGTACTCCTAAATATTTGGCTCACTTCCAAAATGTCAATCATTCTTACAACATTAATTATGGTGTAACGAGTCCCGGTAGTGCTCGGATAATTAATGTTCACGAAATAACTCCTGAACTTCCACCTGAAGCGTTAAGTGTTTCAACTGAAAATAAACCAATTGAGGTGAGGAACAAATCAATAAGGGTTACTCATGATATAAATCGCAATAATAATGGAGAAACGATTGCTTTAAATAATATGACAGGAAAGAAAATAAGAGCTTCTGTTAAACCGGGTAAAGAGCCTATTGAAACAAATCCAAAGAAAAACGCATTTGCTATTAGTGGTTTTGTTCTTGGTATCCTTTCTTTAGTACCACTATGGGGCATATTTGCAACTATACCGGCAATTGTCCTGAGTTTGATTGGATTGAAAAGTGAAAAAAGAAAATTAGCAAAGATTGGCCTGCTGCTTGGGGGTATTGGATTAATTATCAATATGGTTTTGTTGTTTCAATTTTTTGCAGGCTGGGGCTGATGTACATCAAAATGGGACTAAATATTTCAGGGAATTCTGGAATCGGAGGATACGTGAAAAGAATGGCTCAATTGTATTCGAAATTCTTAAGGAGATTGAAAATGAACTTTATAAGAAAGAGAAATCTGAAATAAATGAGGCCCTGGTAAACGACACATTAAAGAATCTCTTAAGAATCTATCAAATGACACCAACCTCGAATGAATAAGCTTTAGGTGACTTCAAATTTTTTAAATCAATCGGACTTAACCTATCCGCACATAACCTTCTATACGAATGGACTCCGTATGAGAACATAAAATGGGACAGAGAATTATTGGACCGGGAACTAGTAAAAGATACAATGACGATTCTTCCTACACCCATAATAATAGACAATTCGAAATAAGCCTCTGTTTAACCTCCGGATACCCGCGAGGACTTTATATGAAAGTTGGCCGAGTAAAAGATAAAACATAAAAAAGCACATGCCAGTAGATTCACTTAAAACATTAGAAATAATTGAAGTAATGGAAAATTTCCTGGCGCGAAGCAGGCCACCGGTTAACATTCGTCATCAGCTGGATATTGGTTACAAAATAGAAGACCAAAGCGTGTACATCGTTGAAATCCGCCCGCAGTGGGATAATCCTTCTGTAATTCAAGAACATGCCATTGCCAAAACAACGTTTATCAAGGCAAAAAACCATTGGACAGTATTCTGGTTGCGGCAAGATTTAAAATGGCATCCCTATTCCCCCACACCAACTGTACAAACATTAAACGCTTTTGTGAAGTTGGTGGATGAGGATAAACACCATTGCTTCTGGGGTTAGGCGATCTCCCTTGTTAAATATAGAATCGTCAGTCGGTGTAATACAGTGTTTGGCCCACCTTGTCTAATATCAACTTCCCTTTTACATGGCCTATGGCGGTGCCTTTGGTATCATACAGAAAGCCATTGAGGAAATGACCAATGTGCTCCCCTGCCTCACTGAAAAAGATTTTTCCCATCATTACTGTAGGCTTTGTACGTTCCGTTGGGAAGGTAATATTTGGTCGTGATCTATTAAGACTAAATAGTTAACATTCAAAAATACGTTTCAACCGCAAACTCAAACTGGTCGATGAAGATTTTCTTAAAAGCTGTAATGTTGTTTTGTTCGTAAAATAGCAGCATGGCCTTTTTGTAGTGAAGTGGGTCCACAGTTCGGAAGGATATAGGACAGTGATTGGCACTGATAAGAATGGCATTGCTGATGATGCGAGCAGTGCGTTTGTTGCCGTCTGTGAAAGCCTGAATATAGGAGATCATCACCAGTGAAAGCAGCGCCTTCGAAAGCACATTGTCCAATCCATTGAGTAGACCACACGTGGCCTCCATTGTTTCCCTTATTTGAAACTCATTATCCAGTGGACGATAGTTGGTTCCGGTAATGCCGACACCACGCCTGCGGATGTTTCGCTCCACATTCAACTCCTTCATAAGCATACTATGAATCTCTTCAATGCGAGCAATAGACAGCGGGTTGATGTGATGTGGATTTTCAATAATAAAATCCAACGCTTCTTTGTGGTTCAATAGCATCGTGGCCTCATCGCGTGTTTTGCCCGCAGCTGTTTGTTTATCTTTTAACAAGCGCTCGGTTTCCAACAGGGAATATGTGTTCCCCTCAATCTGTGATGATTTCCAACTCAAATCGATTGCCAGTCGTTCCAGCTCTTTTTGATATTCTGTTTTGGATAGATTAAGGACTTTTTCATGATATCGCTGTTGGAACTTGTTCAGGCGATTTAGTTCATCTGCCGTAAATACATTCACGTTGCCTAGCAAGCCTATGAGGGAATGGTTGAAGCTATGCCTGATGACTCGATCATCGATTTCTCTTTTAAAGTATTGATCCAGGTCAACTGGAAGTAACAGTTCATACGCTGGACTCACACGGTATCGAGTGGCCTTTCCCCTGCCGGTAGTACCCAACAGGTTCTCTTCCAACAGGTTGTGAAGAGCGCGTTTCACTGTTGCATATGCCGGTTCGCCTGCAAGTCCTTCATGGATTTCCTTCGAAGAAACATCCGGATTTGTTCTTACGAACTCCAGGATCAGGTCGCTCTTAGCTGTTGTCCCTCTAGCCATTTGATTCAGGATCAATAAATTACTTAATTGAAGCTCAAATATAAGGTGAAATGATCCGTATTTAGTATTATATTGAGCTTAATTTGCATAAAGGCTCAGTATACCATCAATTAGAGCTCAAAAATCAGGTTAATTGCCCCTATTTCCGGGCAACGTTGAGCCGTATTTGTTGCATTGTAAAAAATGAATACAAAGCATAAAGATGAATACAACAGGACGATCTAACCTTGATTGGGCAATCCTGATTTAAATTTTCCCCTTTCGGATGTTTAAAAAATTTTTATGTTTGGTTCTATTAATGGCTACTGCCTGCCGAAGATAATAGCGAATAACTCGTTTGTTGAGATTTTGGTCCTCCGCTATATACAGTTTCGCAATTTGCTTTTTGTCTTTGTCGAGTAAGCCATACGTATCTTCCAGTTGAAATCCTTCTACAAAACAAAGCGCTACCCGTTTAGCCTTTCGATCAAAATTTACATAACAAAGCAATCCGTTTAGTGAGTAGAATGGACAATTCCATTTTAATTGTTCTTCAGCTTTTGGAACGAGTTGGATAATCAACGCACGAATAGCTTCCATGGTCTGGCGTTGTGGCTCGGGTACTCCGAACAAATAATTGTCAACTGCGGGGCTGCGCATGTAAACGTGCTCTCCTACTTCTTCACCAACACCGCCTCCTCAAGAATAAAATTCACATGCTCAATATCCGAGGCATTGAGTTTGAGCTTGCCTTTTACAGTGATCAGATCATCCACCTGGAATTTACCCGGATCAACCTTGAACGTTACTTCGGCAATAGACTCAGGACCTCCACCTCCACAAAAGAAACACTGGCTCATGGGGTATTTTGAAAGAATGATGTAGTTGCCTTCCTCCGGAGCGAATGGAACGTAAAAACCCTCCATGGTAATTTCCTTTCCCACCAATGCGTTCAGCGACTCTGGAAAGCTGGGATAAAACAAATACTCACCCAGCTTTTCGTAGTACTTGGGCTCAAACTTGGTTTTGGCAAATTCGTTCCAGGCATCAAACTTGGGGGTTTGGGCAATTGCAAATGATGCTATAAGAAAGCTTGCAGCAAAAAGTATAATTCTCAGTTTATTCATAAGTCAGCTAATAATTGGTAGTTGTTGGTTTACGTATTTCCGGCCAATACTTTAGATATATCTGTACGATAAGCCTGCCATGCCGGTATTAACGCACACAACACCCCTAACAACAAACTTCCCGCCAAAATTATCCATTCTTCTGTATAGAACACAATACCGCTTATCCCGGCTTTCTGTGTTTCTTCCACAAAGCCGGTCATCAGCATCACTACACCATGCCCCATTAAAATGCCAATGGTACTGCCCAGCAGGGTCAGTAAAATTCCTTCGGTTAAAATGGACACCATCAATTTTAATCTTGTAGCGCCCATCGATCGCATGATGGCCAGATCGTAGCGTCTTTCTTTCAGTGAATTATACAGGGCAATGAAAATGCTTAACGCAGATATAAAGATGAGTACATAAGCAAACGCCATCAGTATATCCACCCCCACCCCTAAAATGGAGAACAACCGGGCGGTTTCAAAGGCCGGTGATGCTGCCTGCAAGCTACTCTGTGCATTTACGAAGCGCGGCAACTGAATCGCGCCCATGGCGGATCGATACTGAATCAGTAACGCTGTAATTTCTTTGGTAGAATCACCGGCAGAAACTGTTGGCACCAACGGAGATGCTACAAATGATGTGTCGCGTTCATGGTCGTGCTGATGATCTTCTTCGGTATGAAGATCATGCACATGCCACACACTTTCTACCGAAGTAAGAATGAGGTTATCCAACACCGTGTTGGAGCGTTTCATGATTCCTTTCACTACAAACTTGTGTTCTTCGTGTACGTGTCCACCGGTGGTGAGGCCGTGTGCGCTGGCGAATTCATCGTTTAGTTTGAATTTGGTCATGGCGGCCACATTAGCGCCAATCACAACCTCCAGTTCATTGCTAAACCACTCGCCTTGCTCAACTTCAACTTTATACAGCTCTCCATACCGTTTGTCAGTGCCGATAATGCGATATGCTTCATAACTATCACCCAAGGCAAGCGGAATGGCGTTTTTCACCAACCGGTTTTTGGCAATGCGTTCAGCTTCTTTCAGGTTAATGTTTCCCGTAGGAAAATCGATATGAAAAATATTGCAGAGAATAAGTTGCAACGGACTGCCTTTTGCACCCACCACCAGGTCAATACCGCGTGCATTTTCGTTTATTTTCTCTTCAAGTTGTTTGCTGAACAACAACAAAACAACGATGACGGCAATGCCCAGCGAAAGCAACACAATGTTTAGCGCTGTATTCAGCGGCTTCGCTTTCAGGTAATTCCAAACCAGTATCAGGATGTTCATGCAAGCAGGCTAATCTGTTTTCCTATTTTATCTTTCAAACGCTGATCGTGTGTAGCCACCAATAATGTTGCCTGATGTTCGTTCGCTACATGAATTAACAAATCTATTACCTGTGCACAACTTTTGTCGTCCAGTGCCGAGGTGGGCTCATCCGCTAAAATTACAGGGGGGTTATTAAACACCGCCCGTGCGATAGCCACACGTTGCGCTTGCCCCTGGCTCAGTTCGGTAACTTTGCTGTGTTTCTTTTCCGCTATTCCCAAACTTCCTAAAACAGCATCTACTTGTTTATGTTGGATGGGGAGCTCCGCGAGATAGGGTGCCAGGATTAAATTCTTTTCCACCGTAAGTGCATTGATCAGGTGGTTGCGTTGAAACACAAACCCCATGTACTTACCCCGAAAATGATCTAATGCGGTTTCCGACAAAGATGAAAGTTCTGTACCCGCCACTTTAACCGATCCCGAGTAGCCACGCAATAACCCGCCCAACACGTGTAGCAAGGTGGTTTTTCCGCTTCCGGATTCACCCAACAACAAACAGTGTTCACCCTTTTCTATGCTGAAATCCGGAAAGCGTATGCCTTTTTGATTTACGTAGGCGAATGACAAATTCTTTGTTGTTACCATAAAGTGGCTTAAAAATAAAAGTCTGGGAGATTAAACCCGCCAGACTTTCATTTATTTATTGTTAAAGGGTGTACGTCATTGCGAACCGAAGGGTTGGCCAGTGTGCCGGAGTGAAGCAATCCCACACTTTGTAATTTTTGGATCGCTTCTCTCCAAAGCTCTTCCCTTGCTTCCGCTCCCACCAATGGCGGGCAGGCGCGATAACGTGGATTAATTTAGTTTTTGATTGGTTCGTAATCCTTAAACGGTGAAAGCGACACATTTTCCATCATCTCACGGTATTCCTTCCATGTGCTATCGTAAAATGCATTTACCCGCTTCACCACTTCTGCGATTTTATCTTCTGCATGTTTTACCACCCTCCTGTCTGTTTCACTGATCGGATCGCGGGAGCGGCCAACATACCCCATGGCTGTATTGATATACGAAACCGGAGTTGGATCAGGTGAGCGAACAATGCCCTGGCGGTTATCCACCTTGCCCAAAATGTAATCGAACAAGGCGTTGATGGAATCCTTCACGACTTTTGTTTTGGCGGACGCATCTTTTAAATCATCACGTTTTGCATCCTTAATCTTCTTCTCATACTCGTCCACAATCTCTTTTGATTCACGAAGTCTGTCGGTAGCAGCAGTGGCCAGGCCGCGAAGCTTCTGCAAATCCTTAATCATAGCATAGCGTTGCTCATACACCCCAGCCGGAACATCCATGCGCGGATCAGCTTTGACTACAATGGAGGTGGAGTCTTTCTGATATCCATACGTCACGCGTAATTTGTAGGTACCCGGAAGAACGGTTATTCCGCCAAAGCCACCCCAACCTCCGCCACCCATGCCACCACGGGGCGCCTGGCGCGAAGGCTGACGGTCACTTTTTTCATTCAACATCCAGCTCATCCTGTAAACACCGTTGGTTTCAGGAGCCTTTTGACGAATCGTATTGATCAATTCACCTTTTGAATTGAAGATTTCCAGCTTTACAGAATCATACTTCACACCTTTTTTCGGAGCAGGCGATGCTGGTTTGGGTTCTTCCTTGTCCTTCTTTCCTTTTGATTCTACCGCAGCAGGCTTAGCCGGTTCATCCGCAGGTTTGTTTACGGAATATGTAATCATGGCACCCGGCTGACGGTTTTGGCCGTTGAACACCGCGTTGGCATCAAAGCGTGGGCCGGCCGGTTGCTGCATAGAAACCAGATGAGCATCGGGAGGTGTGAACAGATGAACTGTCTTAGACGTAGCAGCCGAAGACTTTGCCATCTCGCGTATTGGACGAACATCATCCAACACATAAATAGCGCGACCAAACGTACCGATAACCAGATCATGCTCACGCGGATGAATCACCATATCTATGGTTGGTGTTCCTGCAGGATAACCGTTTGTCCACTTTGTCCAGTTCTTTCCACCATCAATGGTAACAAACAAGCCGTTTTCTGCTCCGAGAAAAATCAACTTTGGTTCTACGGGATCCTGCACAACAGAAAGGGTGAAATTGTTTTCACCCACTTGTGCAGGCGTAACCATACTCTCCCAGGTAGCACCATAATCTTTGGTACGAAACAAGTAAGGTTTATAATCAAACAACCTGTAATTGTTAACAACCACAAAGGCTTCACCAGCATTAAAGGTAGAGGCCTGAATTTGAGCCACCCAGGAATTCTTTGGCATTCCCAAAATTTTGGCGGTTGTATTCGACCAGGTTTTTCCGCCATCTTGTGTTACCTGCACTTGTCCGTCATCGGTGCCTATCCAGATCACGCCTTGTTTCACCGGGCTTGGCGCAATCGTCAGTATGGTACAATGGTTTTCTGCACCTGTAGCATCCATCGTTAACCCACCACTTTCGTGTTGCTTTTGCTTGGATAGATCATTGGTTGTTAAATCAGGTGAGATTATTTCCCAAGTATCGCCTTTGTTGGTTGACTTATGTAAGAATTGGCTTCCGTAATATAGCGTAGAATTGCTTAACGGGTCTTGTGCCAAAGCTGCGTTCCAGTTAAAACGCAACTTCGTATTCACATCCGGATGTGTGGGCCGAAGATTTTTAGTAAACCCTGTTTTCAAATCAAAACGCGCGAGGTTTCCTCCCTGCGACATGGCATAGCCATAACGATTGTCATCAGGATCAGGTGACACATCAAAGCCATCACCAAACAATACTTCCTGCCAGTAGGAATTTCGTATACCGGCATTGCGCCATACATAGGCTGGACCAACCCAGCTTCCATTATCCTGCATACCGCCATAAACATTGTATGGATGCGCCATGTCTACATTAATATGGTAGAACTGACCAACCGGAATGTTATCGGCAAACACCCAGGTTTTACCCATGTCGCGCGAGATATTCAATCCACCATCGTTACCATCGATAATCAGGTTTGGATTTTCCGGGTGAATCCACCATGCATGGTGATCGGGGTGCACACCGTAGTAGGGCAGCAATTGTTGAAAAGATTTTCCACCATCTTCACTTACGTTTACACGAGAGAAAATAGTATACAACCGGTTTTCATTCTTCGGATCAACATAGATTTCGAAATAATAGAATGGTCGATCACCGATTTCATTTTTATCGTTGATCATGGTCCACTTCTCACCGCCATCTTCTGAACGGTACAAAGCATTTTTCTTGGATTCAACCAACGCATACACAATGTTTGGTTTGCTTCGCGCGATAGCGAGACCCATTCGGCCTAAGTCACCCTCAGGCATTCCCTCCTTGCTCGTAAGCTTCTTCCAGTTTTTGCCGCCATCATTGGTAACATAAAGGCCTGAGCCTGGACCACCAGAGTTAAATGTCCAAGGCATTCTGCGATGCTCCCACATGTTGGCGAAAAGTTTATTCGGGTTGGATGGATCCATCACCAACTCCGCACAACCGGTTTTGTTATCGACAAACAGAATGCGCTCCCAGGTAGCGCCACCATCGGTAGTTTTATATACACCCCGTTCAGGATGTTCGCCCCAGGGAGAACCAATGGCGCCAACATAAACTGTATTCGGATTTTTAGGATCAATAATAATTCGGTGAATATGCCTTGTTTTCTCTAAGCCAATCTTTTTCCAGATCTTTCCACCATCTAATGTTTTATATAAACCATCGCCACCGTTTAAGCTGTTACGCGGATTACCTTCTCCGGTACCCACCCATACCACGGCAGGATTATCCTGCTGGATGGCAATGGCACCAATAGAAAGTGTTGTTTCTTTATCAAAGATGGGCTCCCAGGTTACACCTCCACTGGTGGAAAGCCATACCCCACCCGATGCAGCACCAGCATAAATAATATCCGGGTTGCTAATCACCGCGTCAATAGCAGTAATTCGCCCGCTCATACCAGCCGGGCCAATAGCACGGGGCGTTATGCCCTTAAGTTTTTCCATGTCGAGCTGTTGCGCCCACACAGGTGCCACCAGACAGGCACCCATCAATACCAGTAATAGTCTTTTCATACAATTGGGTTGATTTAAGGTCACCAAGATACAATCCTTCACAACCTTAGAAAGGAGCAGTTTTTTAACTACACATTTTTTAGGATGGAGCGCAGGTGGGTTATATAGACGGAAAGTGATCACATAAATAACATTTATAAAACGAAGTATAGGGATACCAGATCCCTCGATTGTATTATATCAAAAACCGCCTAAAAGCTTAACTTAAATGCAAACCCCAAAAAGCAGCCTTTCTTTTTAGTCTACACAAGCTTCAGCATAGCCACTTAATTCATAGATCTTCTTGTATTTACTTCTGTCAAGAAGCCATTCCAATGCCTTTTGCTTATCTGTTTCCTTTTCATAAAATAATTCTGCGATAGCATACCCAACATAATAACCCAGATCGGGCATACGATTAACCGCATTATTACCATTATAAAGCCACGGTCTTAAATCGGTGCTACCTTGTTTAATGACCTCGTTGAATTCATTTCGGATTTCACAGGCGTGGGCTTTGCCATAGTCATGAATATAAGAATTGATACTCAGTCCGGTAACCTTGTCTGTTACAAAATCAGCAATACCTTCATTCATTATTAATTCCAGCACGTTAGTATTTTTACCTTTCTGACGGGTGTGTACAGCTTCATGTGCCACCATAGAAACGATATCACCGGTATTTCCAATAACACTTTTCAGCCAGGGTGTTAACTCTTCCTTTACAACCTGGTTGTCTGACGCGGCAATCTCTGATCCAATCAGAATTAAATTGTTACCTGTTGTTCCACCGGTACGTAAACACCCTATAGCAAAACATACATCGGGAATTTTAAAAGCCGGCAACTTATCCTCAAACTTTTGAAAGATCGCTTCAATCTCATCTTTCCGATTTACAATGTTTTCTGTTAGTGGCCGTACTGAATTCCAGAACTTCGGATAGTTACCAATGATGCGCACATATTCGGCTGCTGTCAGATTGCGGAGGCGGATAAATGTTTTAAATTGATTGGTAGCACGGTTGATGTAATGTTTCTGAATGATGGCTATGCTATCCTCTTTTGATCGGGCCGTGTTCAGTTTATCATACGCCCTCCAAAAATTGTCAATATCCATGGTGCTGATGGAAGGTTGACTAAAACCAGTGAAGCTTACCATCAACCAACACCCAACAAAAAACACACAACGCTTAGTAGGCATAGCGGATTTCTTTAAATACAAAAGACTTAAGTTCCCCATTTAACAATATACAAAGCTTACCCCCTTCTGAAATACCCTGCAACATACCCAGCTGCCTTTGATGGTCGATGCTAAACTCATGGAGTTCCCCGCGCCAGTATAAGTTCTCCTCATAGTCTTGCTTCAATTTCTCCAACTCACCGGCCTTCAAGCGTAAATACGTGGCTTCGATCCTTTCCAACAGTTCTGAAAACACATCATTCAAGTCAAATACCTTTTCACTCTCTAAATTCATAGAGGTTGCTTGTGGCATCGGAAAAAAGCGCTGGTTTACATTTAAACCTATACCCACAACAGTGCGGTCAATTTGTTGATTAACGACTTGGTTTTCGATAAGAATACCACATATCTTCTTATCGTTCACCATTATATCGTTGGGCCATTTAATTTTGATCGCTGCATCGGGCAAAAAGTGCTGAAGGCAATCCTTTAATCCCAGGGAAACTGCTATACTAAGGTAAAACTGCTCGTGAATCGTTATAAAACTTGGTTTTAAACCAATGGAAAAGGTAAGATTCTTCCCGGGCTCACTCACCCAAATATTACCTTGTTGTCCCCGGCCAGCCGTTTGGTGTTGAGTGATTACTACTATACCCTCAGCTGAACCCTTTTGCTGCATCAGGCGTTGAAGTTCGTGGTTGGTGGAATGACATTCTGGCACAAATACAAGGTGCTGGCCTATGAAAAGGGTGTTGGCAGGGATTTTATACAAGTAATTTGTTGTAATTTTGTTCAAAAACCGAAGATAGCTTAATGGCGAAAAAAAGAAAGGGTGTCAGTTCTGAAAAACTTTGTGACGCCATTGTAAAAGGAATGCAGGAAAAGAAAGCCCTTGACATCCTGGTGTTAGATCTCCGAAAAGTAAAAAATGCCATCGCTGATTTTTTTGTGATCTGCTCGGGAGGCTCAGATAAGCAATTAGATGCCATTGCTGAGTCAGTAGATGAAGAAGTGTATAAGGCGTTACAGGAAAATCCATGGCATGTTGAAGGAAAAAACAATAAAGAATGGGTATTACTCGACTACTTTGATGTAGTGGCCCACATTTTCCGAAAAGATAAGCGTGAGTTTTTTGCGTTGGAGAAATTGTGGGGCGATGCAGAAATGATTGAAATTGAAGATACGGTAATAACCAAATAAACCGGGTCGTGTTATTGAAGTGAACTTTTTGAAACGAGAACGAGATGTCTGATAAACGAGATAAGAAAATTTTAACACCAAAAGTACCAAAGGGCGGAAACTACCAGTTGTGGGTGATTCTGGCTACCGTAGCCATTATTATGGCGGTAATGTACTTCAACACCTCCAATACGCTGAAGGAGAAAGACCTTCGGGAATTAAAAACCATGATCGAAAGCCGTGATGTTAAAAGCATCATTTTGATAAAAGATAAAGAAATTGTTGAGGTTACATTGTCATCCAGTGCTATACAGAATGCTAAGTATAAAGACGACATTCAGGGGCCCATGGGACAAAATAACGCTGGTCCTCATTACAAGGTGAAAGTGATCTCGGTTGACAATTTTGATCGCTGGTATAATGAACTCGTTAGTAGAATTCCTGAGTCGGAACGTCCGGAATACCGGGCAGAAACCCGTGTTGATTATTTCAATATGTTCTTCAGTTGGGGATTCCTCTTCCTCTTACTGTTTGGTTTTTGGATGCTGATGCGCAGGATGACAGGTGGTGGTGGACCGGGCGGGCAAATCTTTAACATCGGAAAATCAAAAGCAGCTTTATTCGATGCGGAGAATAAGGTAAAAATCACTTTTGAAGATGTTGCCGGCCTTGAAGAAGCCAAGGAAGAAATCCGCGAGATCGTAGAATTTTTGAAGAGTCCTTCCAAGTTCACCAAGTTAGGTGGAAAAATTCCAAAAGGTGCGTTGCTGGTTGGCCCTCCCGGAACCGGTAAAACATTATTGGCAAAGGCAGTAGCCGGTGAGGCGGCCGTACCGTTCTTCTCCCTATCCGGGTCCGACTTTGTAGAAATGTTTGTGGGTGTTGGTGCGGCTCGTGTGCGCGACTTGTTTAAACAAGCTAAAGAAAAAGCACCTTGCATTGTATTCATTGATGAAATTGATGCCATTGGTCGTTCTCGTGGTCGTGGACAAATGCCTGGTGCCAACGATGAACGCGAGAACACGCTAAACTCATTGTTAGTAGAAATGGATGGTTTCGCCACCGACTCAGGCGTGATTATATTGGCTGCCACTAACCGCCCCGATGTACTGGACTCAGCCTTGCTAAGACCAGGTCGTTTCGACAGGCAAATTAGTATTGATAAACCCGATGTGGTAGGACGTGAGGCCATTTTTAAAGTACACTTAAAACCGATAAAGACAGATACATCCGTTGACGTCAAAAAATTGTCGGCTCAAACGCCAGGCTTTGCTGGCGCTGAAATTGCCAACGTGTGTAATGAAGCTGCGTTGATTGCTGCGCGAAGAGATAAGAAGGCCGTTGATATGCAGGACTTTCAGGATGCTATTGACCGGGTGATTGGAGGACTGGAAAAGAAAACGAAAATCATTTCACCAGAAGAGAAAAAAATTGTTGCTTATCACGAAGCCGGACATGCTGTAGCCGGATGGTTTCTGGAACACGCTGATCCGTTAGTGAAAGTGAGTATTGTGCCACGGGGAGTTGCCGCGTTAGGTTATGCGCAATACCTGCCAAAAGAACAATTTCTATATCAAACCGAGCAACTGATGGACGAAATGTGCATGGCCTTTGGTGGTCGTGCGGCCGAAGACATAATCTTTGGAAAGATTTCGACCGGTGCCTTAAGCGATTTAGAACGTATTACCAAAATGGCATACAGTATGGTAACCGTCTATGGAATGAATGCGGAAATCGGAAATATGTCGTTCTATGATTCAAAAGCTTCTGATTATGCCTTTCAAAAGCCCTATTCTGATAATACCGCACAACGTATTGACGAAGAAGTAAAGAAGATCATTGATGAGTGTTATAAACGCACCAAGGATTTATTAAGTCATCATCGCGGACACCTTGAGGTAATTGCAAAAGAACTGCTCGAGAAAGAAATTTTATTCCAGGCCGATCTGGAAAGACTTATCGGTAAACGCCCGTTTGAGAAACCAACAACCTACCAACAGTTTACCAATGGAAGCATGGATAAAAAGCCGGCAGAAACTGAACCGGTAGTAAATGAGCCTTTGGCAGAGGAAAAACTTGAAGAAGAACCAAAACCGGCTGAAAAGCCATAGGTATCACTAATAGATCCGTAAAACACCCATTGTCATGCCGGCCCAAGAGCCTGCCTTCCGGTAGGCCGGCATCTCAGTTTATTATTATGGGATCGCGGGTCAACGCCCGCGATGACTCAGGTTTCATAAAGATGCCTGAGTTTTTTATTTTTAGTCCGGTTGTTTAAAACCAAAGCCACCTAACCGAACACATTACACTTCAGCATGACACAAGAAATTTTATTGGGAGATAAAAAGATATTCTTCGCCTCCGATTTCCATCTGGGCGTTCCCGATCATGCCTCAAGTATTGAACGTGAAAAACGAATCATTGCCTGGCTTGATCAGATTAAACCTGAAGCCCATAGCATCTATCTCCTGGGTGATATCTTTGACTTCTGGTTTGAATACAAACATGCTATTCCAAAAGGCTTCATCCGTCTGCAAGGTAAACTCGCTGCGCTGCGTGATGAAGGTATTCCTATCATCTTCTTCACGGGTAATCACGATATGTGGATGTTTGATTATTTCCCAAAAGAGTTGGGTATTCCCATTTATCGCGAGCCAATTGTACTGGGGTGCAATCAACAAAAACTCCTTATTGGACATGGCGATGGTCTTGGGCCTGGGGATTCTTCATACAAAATCTTAAAAAAAATCTTTGCCAGTAAAGTCTGTCAGTGGTTGTTTGCGCGCATCCATCCCAATCTTGGCATAGGCATTGCACAACGTTGGTCGCGTAGTAGCAGAATCAGCAACACCAAACGGGAAGAAAAATTCCAGGGAGAAGAAAATGAATTTCTACTTACGTATTGTAAAGATTTGGAAAAGACAGATCACCACGACTACTATATTTTCGGTCACCGTCATTTACCGCTTGATTTACAAGTAGGTGATGCGAGCCGGTACATTAACCTGGGTGAATGGGTTCACTTTAATACCTATGCTGTTTATGATGGTAAAACCGTTGCGCTTAAAACTTTTCAGTCTTAATATGAGGATTCTTATTCTCTTGCTGTTCCTTACCTCAATTTCACAGGCGCAGGTTAAACTACTTGCCATACTCACGTTCGATAAACCGGTTGAACATGCTTTCGTAGACAGGCCCGGAGATTTATACATTCAATTTGAAAACGGAACTATACGCAAGTACGATACCAACGGTAAAATCATAATTGAAACATCGCCTGCAGAAAAAGTAACACTATTTGAGCCTCGCGATGGATCACGTGCTTTTAGTTATCAGCGTAACGGACAATGGTATAGCTATGCACTATTTAGCAATTTTAACAAGGAAGCACTTCGTGATGAATTTGCGATTGAGCCCTGGTTGGTGTGTTCATCAGGCGATAAGAACTTTTGGGTAGTGGATGCGGCTGATTTAAGCATCAAAAAAATCAACACAGCCAAGGGTACCATTGATGTAGAAGTCTTGCTCGCTCAGGATTTACATAAGAATAAAGAAGATCTGATAATGATTCGTGAGTACCAAAATTTTTTATTCATCCATAATAAAAATACAGGAATAGAAATCCACAACGCCATCGGCAACCGAATAAAAGCAATACCCGGAAAAGAGATTGAATACTTCAATTTTCTGGGAGAAGAGTTGTACTACCGGCAAAATAATCAGCTCATCTTTTACGACTTGTATGATACCAGCATCCGGGAAATGGAACTTGAAAAAGAAGTAAAGTTTCTTCTTTTAACAGATGAGCGGGTGTACAAAATCTACACGGATAAGGCCGAGATATTCATACAAAATCCCTAAACCAAAGTTCACAATCGGACGAAAAAAGTGTTCATATTTGAACATCTTTGTACATTGGAGAACACCATTAAGTCGGTTGCAGGCCCGAATTCAACTAAATTGATTCTGGCACATATTTTCCATACTAAGCACTCACTATAAATCTGAACTATGTCTTCTGAAAGCGCACGCCAGCCCGAAAAACAAGGAAAAATTCTGATGATTGATGATGATGAGGATGTTTTGCTGGCGGCCAAAATGCTGCTTAAAAAACAAAACCACCATGTCATCATTGAAAAGAATCCGAACAAGATTCCCTTTCTCCTGAACAACGATACCTACGATGTTATTCTGCTGGACATGAACTTCAGCAAAGACATTACCAGCGGGAAAGAAGGATTCTATTGGCTGGAAAAGATTTTAGAAAAAGACCCCAGTGCGGTGGTGATTTTAATTACCGCTTTTGGTGATGTGGAGATGGCGGTAAGGGCCTTGAAGCAAGGAGCCACGGATTTTATTTTGAAGCCTTGGCAAAACGAAAAGCTTATCGCGACAATTTCCACAGCCATACGGCTTAAGCAATCGTACAATGAAGTGGATAAACTTCGTAAGGCTAAGGAAATGCTGGAAGAACAAATTGGCAAACCTTTCGGAGAAATTATTGGTGACAGTACCGCCATCAAAGAAGTGTTCTCCATGATTGATAAAGTGGCCAAAACGGATGCGAATATATTAATACTGGGTGAAAATGGTACCGGAAAAGAACTAATTGCCCGCGCTATACACCAACGGTCACTCCGGAAAGACAATAGTTTCGTTTCCGTTGATATGGGAGCTATAACCGAAACACTTTTTGAAAGTGAATTATTCGGGCATAAGAAAGGCGCCTTTACGGATGCCCGTGAAGACCGGCCCGGAAGATTTGAGCTCGCCAATGGCGGAACGCTATTTCTGGATGAGATCGGAAACCTGAGCATGAGTCTTCAAAGTAAGTTACTCAGTGCGCTTCAATCACGGCAGGTTACCCGCGTAGGCGCTAACCAGGCCCTACCGGTTGATATCCGATTGATTTGTGCTACCAACATGCCCTTGCATCAAATGGTGAAGGATGGAACATTCCGGCAAGATCTTTTGTACCGGATTAATACCGTTGAAATTAAAGTACCACCCCTGTGCGATCGGGTGGAGGATATAGCGTTACTCGCTCAACATTATCTTGAATACTACTCACGCAAATACCACAAGCAGGTAACTAACATTTCCGGGAGTGCTATGGATAAGCTGAAACGCTATGCATGGCCGGGAAACATTCGTGAATTAGAGCACGCTATTGAACGGGCAGTAATCATGACGGATTCACCTTCCCTCCAGGAAAGTGACTTCCTCTTTAGTCGACCTGTTTCTTCACATTCCTCTGAGACCTTAAATCTTGATGAGGTGGAGAAATCCGCCATAGTTAAAGCATTAAATCTGCACAGTGGAAATATTTCAAAAGCAGCTGACGAGCTGGGATTGACGCGCGCGTCACTCTATCGCAGAATGGAAAAATATGGACTATAAGTTCAACTGGAAATCACCGGTTGTTCCCCGGGTAGCTTTTTTGGCGATTAGCATTTTAGCCTTTGGCTTTTTTATGTTCGATCGCGGAAGTTATATCGTGGCCATTACTTTTCTGGGTATTACGCTATTTCAAATTAAACAACTAATCGATCTGGTGGATAAATCAAACAAGGACATAGCTTCCTTTTTAGATTCAGTTAGCTTCGATGATTTTTCCGCTACGTTTAAAACTGATAGTAAAGATCCGTACGTGCAGCGGTTTCATGATGAACTGAATGAAGCCCTCACGAAGCTTAGAAATACACGTCAGGAAAAAGATTCAGAATATCTTTTCTACAAGAACATTGTGATGCATGTGGGCATTGGTTTAGTGATCTTTAACGAGAGTACGGGGAAAATTGAAATTTTCAACAGCGCTGCGCGTAAACTCCTACGCGTAACCAAAGCCGAAATGCTTGACGACCTGAAGGAAATTGATGGAAACCTGGTGCATGTATTTCAGAAATTAAAAACAGGTGGCCGTGAATTGATCCGGCTAAAGATTGGAGAAGACATCATTCAACTTTCCATATACGCTATTGAGTTGACCATGCGGGGAGAAAGCATGAAACTCATTTCCTTGCAAAACATACAAAGCGAACTGGAAGAAAAGGAAATGGAGGCCTGGCAAAACCTGGTGCGTGTATTGACCCACGAAATTATGAATTCGGTTACACCCATTTCTTCATTGGCGGGTACCATGGAAGATGAAATCCGGGATCATGTAAACACGAATGAAGATAAACCTTTGCAAAAGGAACAGTTAGCCGACATTCATCTTTCACTTCAAACCATTAGTAAGCGAAGTGAAAACCTGATCCAGTTTGTTAAGGAGTTCAGAAGCCTAACCCATATCCCTAAACCCAGGCTGCAATCATTTTTGGTTTGCACCCTGTTGGATGAGATTGCCATACTGCACAAAAAAGAACTGACAGAAAATAATATCAAACTCACGGTTGAATTGGATCCACCTGATTTAACCATCCTGGCTGACCGGGGTTTGGTGGAACAGGTGCTTATAAATCTGGTAAAAAACGCCTCACAGGCGTTTGAAGAACAGGAGAGCAAACTGATCACCATTCGTGGCTATTTCAATGATAAAATGAGGCCCGTCATTTCCGTAAAAGACAACGGAACGGGTATTGATCCTGAGGCACTTGAAAAAATATTCATCCCTTTCTTTACCACCAAAAAGACCGGTTCCGGCATTGGTTTAAGTCTATCCCGACAAGTTATGCGCCAGCACCAGGGATCACTAACGGTGAAATCAACCGTAGGTGAAGGCACCGAGTTTTTTATGCGATTCTAAACCGACTAAGATTACATTAACTTCATTTCCATTAATTGCTTCAGATTTAATACATTTATGAAATTTTTTACACCCTATGCCTGACGTATCAGCAAAAGTTGCCCGCATACTTATTGACAAACTTGGAATTGCCGAATCCGAAATAAGTCCTGAAGCAAATTTGGTTAAAGACCTGGGTATCGACTCTCTTGATTATGCCGAAATTGTTATGGATTTCGAACAAACCTTTGATATCCGCATACCCGATGACGATGCCGAAAAACTGGCCACCATTGGCGCTGCCGTGAAGTATATTGAGAACAAACTCAAGGCAAAAAAATAAATCCTAGCTACTTTTGCCAGTTATTGTCTTCCGATTCGAAGTAATTGCACAGGCGTTTCATTTCCATAGCCATTTCTGGTCGCATTAGTTGAAAGGAATCCTGACCAGGATAATTCAAAAGGTACCAACCGTTTTGCTCTTCGTACCAGCGTACCAGAAACTTTTCATCCCGTTTTAACAAAATATCCATTTCATAAATTTCCTCCTCGTGCTTGTCGAGTGAGCCGGTAAACTGAAGAAGAATATGGTCCTGCTTAAAGAGTTCTCCTTTAACACAATCGATACTGCTCAGTTTCATCAACAACCGGGCTTCCCTATTCCAGGCTTTAAACTTGAACGATCGGGGTTTAAATTCTTTCATTCCACAATTTTTAGTAATGTTGGCTCGCGATGGGCGAATTTAAGAAGCTATTATTCATTATCAACAAATATTCAGGCAAGGGTTTTCAACCCCGGATGGAAGGAAGAATTTTAGATGCTTGTGAAAAGAACGATGTTGAGTGCACCATTGAATTTACCAAAAGTCGTGGGCATGCAACAGCGCTGGCCAAAAAAGGAATTGGAAAGTACGATGCCATAATTGCCGTTGGTGGTGATGGCACCGTGAACGAAGTGGCACAAGGCCTGGTAGATTCAGCGGTACCCATGGGAATTCTTCCAACCGGTTCAGGAAACGGATTAGCACGCCACCTTCAAATACCAATGAAGCTGTCAAGTTCACTTCAATCGCTGTTTACCAGTGATGTTAAGACCATGGATACCTATTTGTTAAATGATAAACTTTCGGTGAACGTGTCGGGTATGGGTTTTGACGGGTATGTTGCCAACCTCTTCGGGAAAAATAAAAAGCGAGGCTTCTGGGGCTACGCAAAACTTGTTATACAGGAGTATGTACGCTTTAAAACTTTTGATTTGGTGCTATCCACAAATGGACAAAGTCGGTCCATGAAAAATAAATTCATAGTAGCCATTGCTAATTCATCGCAATATGGAAACAATGCGTGTGTTTGCCCACAAGCTTCTGTTACCGATCATTTACTTCACCTGGTGTGCATAAAAAAAGTGGCATTTCACCGTGGTTTTCGATTTGCCTTTCTCATGTTTACCAACACACTTAGAAACAGCGATCTTTACGAGTCGTTTAGCCTAACGGAATGTACCATTACAACACCTCAACCTGTTTCGTACCATATAGACGGTGAGCCGTACGGGACAGAAACAATGTTCAGCATAAAGCTTAAACCAGCATCACTAACGATCCTTTTTCCTCATACCCGTAAAAGGAGTATTTAATGTAAACTCGTGCACTAAAGGCAAAGGCCCCTCGTCCAGGGGCCTTTTAAAATCCATAGCAGAATATCATTAACCTAAACTTCTGAAGAGTTCTTACTATTGTTAGTACGGATTCTGCAACAAAAAAACAGTTTAGATATTACCTTAACGTAAAGCATATAGTAAGGAATTAAGAAATTGGGCCGGTAAATGTTGGTAAATTAAATTATGGATCCAGTGTTACAGGACCGTTTGTTGTATTTCCTGAATCGACTACATACCGCCAACTACCATCGCTCTTCCGTTTCCACACCGAAACATAATTACCATAAAATATCGTATCCCGTAAACCATCTGAAGTTTTGGTATGCAATTCATATCCACCGAAGGTATAACCCAAATTTCCACTTGCCTCCGCACGCAACGGTGACCATATCAATTTCTCATTTCCCAAAGGATTTTTTTTATACCAATCTATAAGTGCAAATTTTCCAACTATGGGTTGCTTGCCGGGAGTGGGCTTGATCACCCGCTCATCCGCATAATAAATAAATGCCTCTGCAATTCCTTTTTCGCTGGCCATTGTACTAAAGTCCTTATCTGTCAGAATTAAAGCATCACGGAGCTCAGTGGTACTTATATCACCTTTGCAGGAATACAGAAAGGAGATAATCATCAATAAAAAATTAAAGATTTTCATAGGATGAGCAGGCACAATATTAAATGAATGTATAAGATTATAACGAAATTCAAAAATTTATTCTGTTTCAAACCATAAGTTTTTGTGACTTTCACAAAAGCTTCGGATTATTAGGCAAAGATTAGCCCTTTGCTATCGGATGATGAAATACGCTATGAGTATACCATCCTCGAAAAATCGAGAAAGGATCCGCAGGCGTTTGGAGAACTCTATGAAAAATATTTTGACAGAATTTTCAATTTCATTTACCGCCAAACCGATGATGAGGAACTTACGGCCGACCTGTGCTCGCAAGCCTTTCTAAACGCCCTAAACAATGTAAACCGGTTTGAATTCAGAGGTGTACCCATTTCAGCCTGGCTGTATCGCATTGCCGCCAATGAGGTAAACAAGTACTACCGCAAGCAAAAGGCGACACGTGTTTTCAGTATTGAAGAAATACGGGTGAAGGAGTTGGTTGAACTGGGCACCGATGGCCCGGACGAGGAACTGGTACACCGCATGATCGGCTATTTAAAAGAATTGCCCACCGAAATGCTGGAAGTACTTGAACTACGGTTTTTTGAAGACAAGGACTTTAAAGAAATTGCATACATTCTTAACATCACAGAAAGTGGGGCAAAAATGCGAACCTACCGGGCGCTGGACAGGCTAAGGAAAAACTTTAAATTAAGTATCAAGTACGATGGGAAGAAATGAAATACGGCTGCGAAGGAATATGATGAGTACGGGGCGTATTGCACGACACCGAAACTATTCCGAACTCATGCGCCAGCACGATCGTGATACGCGGCTGAGGCGTATTCTGCGTGTATTTACATACTTCCTGATCGTGTTATTTCTACTGATCATTCTGATTATCGTTATGCGGTGGGAAACAAAACAAACCGAAAAATCAGATAAAACTACTTCTATCGAAATTTTTCATTCACTGAATAGTGACTTTAATACACTAGTCTGATTAGGAAGGTGTATCAAAACACCTGACCTATGGATACCAAGAAAAATCCTGCTAAAGATGTACATCGGTACTCGAGATATTTCTTCCTGATTGGAATTTGTAGTAGCACCGCGTTGGCTATTATGGCCTTTGAATGGCAAAGCCGAATTCAGTCACCTCCTGCTCCACCCGTACCTCCTGCTGAAATGTCTTTCCGGTATACTGAAGTGCCTGTTGTTTTCGCTGAAGTACCGGAAAAACCATTCCGTAAGGAAATTAAGGTCATTGATCTAACCAAGATTGAAGTGGCCGAAGTGGAAACTTCACCTTCGGAAACTGCGGTGATTGAACCGGTTGTCGAAGTATCTGTCGCGCCAATTCTTGTTGATCTTCCCATTGAAACACCCATCGATACGTTCATTATTGTGGAGAAAATGCCAATACCCATTGGGGGATTTGATGCTTTCTACAAACACTTGGGGAGATCCATTAAATACCCTGTTCAAGCCAGACGATCAGGAACGGGTGGAAAAGTATTTGTGGAGTTTGTAGTGAATGAATACGGTGAACCCGTAAACTTTAAAATTGTAAAAGGAATTGGAAGTGGATGTGATGAAGAGGCTATTCGTATACTAAAGCTTGCCCGATGGGAACCTGGGAAACAACGCGGAAAACCAGTTCCGGTTAGAAAGGTCATGCCTGTTCACTTCAAATTAAACTAGGCCAAAAAATGCGTCATTGACTCTGCCCGGTGATTTTATTACGATTGATTTACCACCAAAGTGTGAAAAAAAATCTTCACCTGTTCAGAAGATCTCATTCGTATACATATTCATTTTACGCCATCTGAGTGGCTTAAAAGTAAATACCCGGTAAACGCAGGAAAGACCACGAACTCCCCTTATCTTTCAGGATAATATCCCCGCTTTCATGGACCAATCTTTCTTCATTATTCTAGGCGTTTCGTTAATAGCCGCTTTTATTTTATTTACGTATGTGGTTCCTATTAGTCTGTGGATCACAGCCATATTCTCTGGGGTACGAATCGGATTGTTGGACATGGTATTTATGCGGTTTCGGAATGTGCCTCCAGGCCTGATTGTACAATCCCTGATCTTAGCCACAAAAGCCGGAATAAAAGGAATTACGTCCAATCAACTCGAAACACATTACCTGGCCAAGGGCAATTTACAACAGGTTATTAAAGCATTAATTGTTGCCGACAAGGCTAACCTGAACATGAACTTTAAAGAAGCTACCGCCATCGACCTGGCCGGCCGTGATGTATTAAAAGCCGTTCAACTATCAGTAACGCCTTACGTGATTGCCGTACCGGCTATTATGGGTGTTTCGGTGGAAGGGATTCAATTGGTGGCTGTGGCACGGGTAACGGTACGTGCCAATATTCGTCAGTTGGTAGGTGGATCGGGTGAAGAAACCATTGTTGCCCGCGTGGGTCAGGGAATTATTTCCGCCATAGGCAAAGCGCCTAGTTATAAAGATGTGCTCAGTAATCCTGATAGTATTTCAAAGGAGGTTTTAGGCAACGGAC
Source organism: uncultured Roseivirgaceae bacterium (assembly GCA_964597075.1). Taxonomy (GTDB): domain Bacteria; phylum Bacteroidota; class Bacteroidia; order Cytophagales; family Cyclobacteriaceae; genus UBA2336. The sequence continues at coordinate 30,146 of CAZQXC010000017.1, forward strand.
TGGATGCAGGCACAGCTTATGAAATACTCTCCATTGACATTGCTGATATTGACATTGGAAAAAATATCGGGGCCTTACTACAAATTGATCAGGCCAATGCCGATTTAAATATTGCGAAAGCAAAAGCGGAGGAGCGCAGAGCCATGGCTGTTGCCTTAGAACAGGAAATGGTTGCCCGCACGCAGGAAGCTCGCGCCAAGGTTATTCTGGAAGAAGTAAAAATTCCGGCCGCTATATCCGGAGCGTTCAGAAGCAGAAAGATGTTTAATTGATCTTACGACATTCAACAAGCCAGTCCCACGGATATGGATCGCTCATCCAGGTTGGCGGGGAGTCAAATTCCGTGTTCCAGTCGTACTCAACTTTTTCAAGGGCTGTAATCCGTAAGCCTGCTTGCCGGAACAACACTTCAAGTTCAGGCTGTGCATAATGCTTGGTTGGCACGCCATTGATGTGCATTATACCGCGTACCAGATCGCGCTTACTGGCTTTGAAATAGGCAAACTCAGATGCAGGTATAGCATTCACCCCTACTCCTTCTTTCTCATACATCCGGATCAATTGCCAGGATGAATAAAATATGGATTCAAAAGAAGGAATCACAATAACGGCATGACCTCCGGGGCTTAATGCCTTTTCAATGTTTTTAAACATCATCAGGTTCTTCTCTGCTTCCGGAAGCATGATCACATTGCAGCAAAAAGCAAACTCAGCTGAGGCCAGTTTTAACGCTGGGTTAGATAAGTCAGCGCGCTTAAAGGAAATGTTAGTAAATGGGCGTTTCTTTGCGGTGGCCAGGCATTCGGCAGAAATATCAAGCGCCAGTATTTCTTTGAACAGCGGGGCCAGATAAGGAAAGGCCTTCCCTACCCCACACCCAAAATCGATAGCACGATGCGATGTGTTGCCGTGCTTCTCAAAATATATCGGAAGAATTTTATTCTTGTCACTGTTGAATACATCAAAAATTTCATCTTCATAA
>CAZQXC010000018.1:0-638 GCA_964597075.1 uncultured Roseivirgaceae bacterium
TTGGTTTTAGCTTGATATAACTGCTAATAAAGTTTTGCCATGCCCAGGTGGTAACGGAGTTAATATATTCGCCCCATCCACGGCTATTCATGCTCATATAAAAATCTGCATTTACGTGCGATGGTTTTTTGAAAGGTTGCAGCACACCGGTTACCCGAAAGGTATCGGTAGATTGTCCGCTGTTGATAATGATCAGCTCATCAAGCGGAGACTCATCTCCAAAAATTTTCGAAGCAACTTCCGATGATAGCACAACAGATGAAGGTCCATCCAGCGCGGTGAACCGATCACCTTCTTTAAATTCAAAGGAAAAAATATCAAAGAATGTCGAATCAACCAGGAATCCGGTTTTTTCATAAAACGTTTTTTCCTTGTAATGGAGTAAGTGTTGTTCCACTTCTGGTGGGCTCACCAATCGGGTGGCACTTTCGATTTCAGGAAACTGCTCAGCCAGGGCTAACGCAACGGGTGGTGACGTGCGCGGGAAACTTTCAGGAACACCATCTTTGGTAAAGATTGAGTACATGCGATAGATACGGTCGTGGTCTTCAAAATGCTTTTCAAAGCTAACCTCATCCTTGATGTACAAAGCCAGTAGTACGCAGCATGAAATGCCAACGGCCAATCCACTAATATTG
>CAZQXC010000018.1:648-22268 GCA_964597075.1 uncultured Roseivirgaceae bacterium
TTGATGATTGAAAATGCTTTATGCTTGCGCAGATTTCGCAGGGCAATAATGAAATAATTCTTTAGCATAAGCCTGGTATTTGTCAAAGCCATACGAATTCAATGCCATCAAAAAATAAGCCTTAAATGAGCTAAAATAATTGTTTTGATATTCCTGACCGATCAGATGCGAACATGGATGTCCGTTTGCGGTCGCTTTATCGTGGATTATTGTTCATCGTCCCGATCGCGTTTTATTTTCACCAAGGCGGGAGGGCCAACTTGTATGGGTGCCTTTTCTAACTCCAGGTTTGCGGCCTCAATACCATAATGCGCCTCGGTGGAAAGGCTGAATTTTTTCAGAATCCGATACCCCTGAATGATCAGCCTGTCGAAGTTTGAAATCTCACTGTCGGAAGAAGCCCACGACTGAATGATCACGTATTTAAAATCTGCTGTTTGGCTGTACTTGTGCAAGGATGGATACGGACTGATCAGATCGATTTCACCCGAGTCGGCCATTTCATGAACAATCTTATTAAAGATCAGGTTAATCCGATGATCAGCCTTAAATCCTAATTTGATACGCACGAAGAAACACTTTTTTGGAATGATGGTGTCTACCGAGTACTTGCTGGTAAACGGACTGTCTACCGTATCCACATGCAGGAACCAGTATACATCTGCCCGCTTGGGTCGTTTTCGGAACATCGAGTAGATAATATTGGAATCGATATAGCGCTTGCTATCAGCCACGGCCAGGAATACAAGATTAGTGGCTTCCTTGGGAATGGTTTCATCGGATTGCAGATCCTTGATCATATCCACATAGTGCTTCAAGTCTACAAACTCGGTGTGGCGTGTGCGCAATCCGCGGGCACGCAACTGAACAAACAATACCAGAAATAGTCCACTGGCAATAATAAAGGCAAACCAACCACCATGACTGAACTTACTCAGGTTAGAAACCAGAAACATGATTTCCATGGAGAAAAATAATAGGGCTAGTCCGATGGCGCGCACTGTAGATTTTCGTGATAAAGAAAAATAATAGACCAACAACGAGGTGGTCATTAACATGTCAATAGTAATGGCTAACCCGTAAGCGCCTTCCATAGCGGACGATTCTTTAAAATACAGCACCACTAAAATGCAGCCGCACATTAAGATCCAGTTAATGGATGGAATATAAATCTGTCCTTTTATTTGACTTGGATATCGGACACGTGTCATCGGCCAGAGTTTTAGTTTCATGGCCTCGTTTACCAGGGTGAATGTTCCGGAGATCAACGCCTGGCTGGCAATAACAGCCGCAGAAGTTGCTATGACAATACCAAATGGTAAAAACCAATCAGGCATAATGGCATAGAATGGAATCTGGTCGCCCAGCGTGGTGCCTTCTTGTTTTAGTAACCATGCGGCCTGTCCAAAATAATTCAGCAGCAGTGCAGTTTTTACAAAGGCCCAGCCTACACGAATGTTTCCTTTTCCGCAATGTCCCAGGTCGGAGTACAATGCTTCGGCTCCGGTAGTACACAGAAACACGGCACCTAAAATCCAGAATCCTCCCGGGTACGCGGTAAGTAATTCAATAGCATACATCGGGTTGATGGCCTTTAGTACACCCGGGTTTTGAACTAACTGTATGGTGCCCAGGGTACCGATGGTGAGGAACCACACCGTCATTACCGGTCCAAAAGTTTTTCCAACTACCCCGGTTCCAAATTGCTGAAAAATAAAAAGCCCTATTAGAATGGCGATAATGATTTGAATAATAGGAAGGTCGGGATTGAATATTTTTAATCCTTCAACAGCCGAAGAAACACTGATGGCTGGAGTAATAAAACCATCGGCAATAAGCGTAGCACACCCGATGATGGCCGGATAAACCACCCAACCTGCCTTATATCTTCTTACTAATGCATAGAGTGCAAAAATTCCACCTTCACCTTTGTTATCGGCATTTAATGCCATGTAGATGTACTTGATGGTCGTTACCAGTGTTAATGTCCAGAACACACACGACAAGCCACCAAGGATGAGCATTTCAGAAATTTCCTGCTCTCCCGCGATGGCACGGAATACGTAAAGTGGGGAGGTACCTATGTCACCATAAATAATGCCCAGTGAGATGAGCACACCCGCGGCCGAAAGAGGTGATTTATGTTTATGGTATGCTTCTAAAGCCATGAACTATAAACGAATGTAGTAAAATAATCCAATCAGTTAACGCCATCCTTATTCCTGCTGATGATCAGTCGGTTGCTCTTATCGTAGGAGAAGTAACTCCAAAACCAACTGAACAAAACCAGGAATTTGTTTCGAAAACCAATTATTGAAATCAGGTGAACAAACATCCAGACAAACCAGGCAAAGAAGCCCTGTGTTTTAAAGGCTTTCATATCCACCACGGCACGGTTGCGGCCAATGGTAGCCATGGAGCCTTTATCAAAATACCGGAACGGCTTCATCGGTTTTTTTTGCATGAGCTGCTTCAGATTTTTAGCCAGCAGCCTGCCTTGTTGCATGGCGGGCGGTGCCATCATGGGATGACCGTTTGGAAATGAAGCGTCTCCTTCCATGGTTGCGGCATCGCCAATGGCAAAAATATTTTGATAACCTTTTACGCGGTTAAACTCATCTACCAAAATTCTTCCTGCTTTGCCAATGGCCGCAGCCCCTAATCCATGAATAGGGTTTCCTGTTACACCCGCTGCCCAAACCAACGTGCGCGAAATCAGTTTTTCACCAGTATTTAATATCACTTCGTATCCGTTGTAGGTTTTAACGGCACAACTTAAATGTACTTTTACCCCCATTGTCTCGAGGTACTCCAGTGCTTTGTCCGATGCCTCTTTCGACATGCCATTGAGTAATCGTGGTCCTGCCTCTACCAAATGAATGTCCATGTGTGTGAACTCAAGTTCCTTGTAGTCGCTGGGGAATACATGTTTCTTTAATTCGGCCAATGCCCCGGCAAGTTCAACCCCGGTTGGGCCTCCACCCACAATGACATAATCCATTAAGCTGTTCATTAACACCAGATCATCTGTGAGCAGTGCCGTTTCCAGGTTCCGTATAATTTTGTTACGTAGCTGTATGGCATCAATGATGGTTTTCATGGGTATGGCATGTTCTTCCACATCCTTCATACCGTAGTAATTGGTTGTTGCTCCATTGGCGATAACCAGGTAATCGTACTTTACGTGTCCAATGGACGTTTCGATATAGTTTTCCTCAGGCTTTATATCAATGACTTCGCCCATGCGGAAGAAAAAGTCATTTTGTTTATCGAAACGCTTACGGAAGGGGAATACGATGGAGCTTGTTTCGAGTCCTGAACTGGCCACCTGGTATAGCAGGGGTTGAAAGGTGTGGTGGTTATACCGGTCGAACAAAACAACCTGGGCTTTAAAACCATTCAACCCTTTGGCCACCTCAAGCCCGCCAAAACCGCCACCTATTATTATGACACGAGGTTTATTCAGGTCAGCGATACGCGTTCGCTCAGTAATCAGTTTGGACATGGAGTAGGGAAAACCCGTAAAACGGGTGCTAATTTAGGGGGTTTATCCAAGTGCAAAAAGGTTATTTGTAAATATTAATCGTTTTTTAGTAGTGCCCATGTTGAAAAAAAATAATTGTGAACAACAACCTTTTGTAGTTCGTGAAATGTATTTTTGTGTTATACCTGAATTTAAACAAAACCCCACTTATGAAACATCTTCTTTGGATAATTCCTGTAGTCATCCTGAGCGCTTGCGGAGGAAAAGAAAAAGCTGAATTACAATCGCAAGTTGATTCACTGCGTATTGAATTAGAGACCTCTCAACGCGTATCCAACACCCTAATAGAGGTTGGGGTGTTAATGGATTCCATTGATGCCAACCGCCAATTGTTACGCGTGAATATGGTGGAAGGTACAACCTATGATGATTACACCTCCCGCATGAAGGATTTAAATGAGTACGTGAAAGATACTGAACGGAAAATTTCAGATTTGGAAAACGCATTGAAAAATTCACAAGGGCTTTCTTCGTCATATGCACGGCAGATAAAAAAATTGAAAGATGATCTACAAGGAAAGTCAAGGGAAATACTAACCTTACAGGAGCAAGTGGATAAATACAGGAATGAAAATCAAAACCTGATTAACCTGGCCGAAATGCAGATTGCCGAGATTGCTGATAAGGAAATTCAAATTTCCGCCAAAGAGCAGGAGCTTGCCCTGATTGAAGCACGCATTCAGGAGTTGATGATTCAATCGAAAGTAAGTGAGGCCGATGCTTATTTTGCCCGCGCGCAAGCTGTTGAAGAGGCAGCGAACCGTACGAAGTTAGCGCCAAAGAAGAAAAAGGAGACATTACAGGAAGCACTAGAACTTTACAAGAAATCATTGTCGTTAGGTAATCAGGAAGCAGAAGGTAAAATCAACGAACTGCAGAAAAAATTATAATTCAGAAAATCAATACATGGTAAAAAAGGACCCCTTGACCGGAGGTCTTTTTTTATTTTTCGAGATCAATAAGATAGATCGTATAGGAAAGATAGCCAACAAGCAAAATTATGGCCTCCCACCGATCAAGCTTGCGTTTGCTGAGGGTAAACATGAAAATCATAACCAGGACCGTAGCCACAGCAAGTACATACAGATCGAAATTCAAAGCTATATTAAACGGTATGGGAGAAATGATCCCAGAGATGCCAAGCACCAGGCAGATGTTAAAAATGTTTGACCCGATCACATTACCGATGGCTATATCGGTATTTCTTCTATAGGCTGCCACTGCTGACGTGGCTAATTCAGGCAGGGAGGTACCTGCAGCCAACACCGTAAGGCCAATGAGTTTTTCACTTAGTTCAAAATAATGAGCAATTTCTACAGCATTAATCACCACAAGTTTACCCCCACCGATAAGCATAATTAATCCCGTGAAAAATAAACCCGTTGCTTTCCAGGTGCTGTAAATTTTTATGGGTGTTCCTTCTTCGGTGTCAAGGGTACTCTTCATGGTGCGATAGATATAGAGAAGGAATAGTAGAAAGAGCAACATGAGAATACCTGCATCTATACGGCTCAGTATATTGCCCTCGCTTCCCCATAGCCGCCCATCGTTTACCAAAAGATAGAGAACTAACACCGCGATAAGCGACAGGGGTACTTCATATTTTATGGTTTTACGCTGAACAACTAATGGATAAATTGCTCCGGCAACACCAAGTATGAAGAGCAGGTTGAAGTTATTACTTCCAATAATGTTACCGAACGCGGCATCACTCTTTCCGCTTAGGGCAGCAATAACGTTAACCACCATTTCTGGCATGGAAGTACCGAATGCCACTACCGTAAGGCCAATGGCCAGGTTTGAAATATTAAATTTCTTAGCAACGGAGGCTGCGCCATCCACCAGAAAATCTGCTCCTTTTACCAGGATAACGAACCCGATGAGCAACAGAACAACCACATGAACCATAGGCTACAGACAACTAAATTTTTTAAAAATAGAGGAATTAATGCGGATAATATAATGACCTGATTTATTTAGTTTCTTTCGATGAGGTAGTAGGTATAGCCAATATAAATGATAATAAATCCAAAGGCTTCCCACCGATCTAATTTGTTCTTGCTCAAAGTAAACATGGCCAATAACAGGGCCAGGGTTCCAAAAGCCAATACGTAGAGGTCGGTATTCAATACGGCTTGTTCAATATGTGTTTCATGCAGCTGATCAGGATACTCAATGGGTTTGATTATGCCATTAACACCAAGGATTAAAAAGATATTGAAAATATTTGATCCAATGATGTTGCCAATGGCAATGTCCGTTTGTCTTTTAAAGGCCGCCACGGCTGTGGTGGCCAATTCAGGTAATGATGTTCCTGCGGCAAGAATGGTTAAACCGATAAGTTTTTCACTCAGGCCAAATACTTTTGCAATACCAACAGCATTTTCGGTTACCAGGTATCCGCCACCTATCAGCATACCTACTCCGCCAATAGCCATGGCAATAGAAATCCATATGCTGTATATTTTTATCGAGTCGCCTTCTTCGTCTGTTTTTGTTTTTAAAGAACGATAGATGTAAACCAGAAAAATCAGAAATCCCGCAAAAAGAATCAGGGCGTCCATCCGGCTAAGAATATCTACATCTGTTCCTTTCAAAATCTGATCATTAACCAAAACCCATAACAGAACTATACCAAACAGGGAAAAGGGCACTTCATACTTTACCGATGATTTCTGAACCACTAATGGATAAATTATTCCGGTTATACCCAGGATAAAAAGCAGGTTGAAAATATTACTGCCGATAATATTTCCGAAGATGGCCTCGTTACGACCGGCCATGGAGTTGATAATGTTAACGGTCATCTCCGGGGCCGATGTACCAAAGGATACCACGGTTAATCCGATTATCAGAGTAGAAACACTAAAGCGTTTGGCTAATGAAGATGCGCCAGCCACCAGAAAATCAGCACCTTTTATAAGAATTCCGAAACCGCAGAAAAGTAAAATTAAATACAGAAACATGCGTATAAAATTAGAACCATTTCTTGAACCGGAAATATCCAAGCATGCCTACGGTCATTAAAATCATAACTAACCAGGTAAACGGGTAGCCGTATTCCCAGTCAATTTCAGGCATTTTTCGGAAGTTCATTCCATAAACGCCTACTATAAAAGTGAGCGGAATGAAAATGGTAGAGATAATGGTCAGTACTTTAATGATTTTGTTAAGCTGGTTGTTTTGTGTGTTGATGTGAATATCCATCAAACTTGACGTAAGGTCTTTGTAGGTGTCGAGGGAATCGAGCAGGTGTACAACATGATCGTACACGTCATCAAAAAAGCGCTCATTCTCTTCCTCAATAAGTTCATTCTTATCCCTCAGCAGGGTAGATAATGCATCGCGCAGCGGATATACGGCTTTGCGCAGGTAGATCAACTCCTTCTTCAGGTTTTGTATGCGCTGAAAGGTAAGCTCCGAATGTTCGTTGTGAAGACTTTCCTCAATTTCCTCAATCTGTTCGCCAATCGCATCGAGTACGTTGTAATAATTATCAACAATGATATCAACGAGTCGGTAGAGCAAGTAGTCGGCTTTCTTTTTTCGAACCCGGCCTTGATCCAACCGGATGCGATCACGAAAATGATCAAACAAATCGCCTTCCTTTTCCTGGAAACAAATCAGGTAATGATTGCCCAGCACAAAACTTATTTGTTCATACTCAATTTCGCCACTGTTAATACTATACAGCATTTTTAAAGTGAAGAACAGGTAGTCATCATATTCTTCAACCTTGGGCCGCTGGTCCTGCACGACATCTTCAATCAGCAGCGAGTGAAAATTAAAATGGGTTTGAATTTTTTCAATGATGGAATTGTCGTAGAGCCCATCTACATTAATCCAGTTTACCCGGTTGGGATGTATGCGTTGTATAATCTCATCAATGGTAAGATCATCGGCTTTTTCGTAATGTTCACGGTCATACCCGATCAGCTCCAGTATAACCCGGTTAGGTTTTTCAGAATTTTGCTGTTCAACCACGTGTATCCCCATACGTAATCAAGCTTTTTAGTATTCAGGTTAAGCAACCTCCAAGATAGAAGGATGAGCTGATTTAACCATAATCAGACTCAAATTATCCATTTTGAAAGCGGTAGCAGGCATTGTATTATTGTGCCGCATGTCGCTACGCCTTGAAGATATTAAAGCTCCTATTACCCGGGAGATGGATGAGTTTGAGCAGAAGTTCAGGGACTCTATGAAGACCCGTATTATGCTGCTTGATCGTATTATGAACTATATCGTAAAGCGCAAAGGCAAACAAATGAGGCCGATGTTCGTATTTTTAAGTGCAGGTACCTGTGGCTTGATAAATGAATCAACCTATCGCGGAGCAGCGCTTATTGAATTGCTACATACGGCTACATTGGTTCACGATGATGTGGTGGACGATGCTAACTACAGACGAGGTTTTTTCTCCATCAATGCACTTTGGAAAAATAAGGTAGCGGTACTGGTAGGCGATTTTTTACTATCGAAAGGACTGTTACTCTCGGTTGAAAATAAGGACTACCACTTACTCAACATTGTTTCGAATGCTGTTCGGGAAATGAGTGAGGGTGAGTTACTGCAAATTGAAAAAGCTCGCAAACTTGATATTAATGAAGAGGTTTATTTTCAGATTATCCGGCAAAAAACAGCTTCCTTGATTGCTTCCTGTTGTGCTGTGGGTGCCAGTTCATCAGGAGCATCGGAAGATGTGGTTCATACGATGCGCACATTTGGTGAGAAGATAGGTATGGCTTTTCAGATTAAAGATGATCTATTTGATTATGGTGAGGATGAAATCGGTAAGCCGCTGGGAATAGATATTAAGGAAAAGAAGATGACGCTGCCGTTGATCTTCGCCCTTGCAAAAGCTGGTTGGCTGGAGAAGCGAAAAATAATTGGCATCATTCGTAATGAAAGTGATAAGCCTAAGAAGGTAAGCGATGTAATTTCCTTTGTAAAACAATCCGGTGGCATTGAATACGCCAATCAGGTAATGAGCAACTATCACCAGGAAGCCCTTCAGCTAATTACGAGTTTACCGGAATCGGATTACAAGAAGTCGCTTGTTGAACTTGTTCAATTCACGATTGAACGTAACCAGTAGTAAAGCGAAGAACCCTGCCGTGGCAGGGTTCTTCTATCTATAACCTAAACCTATACAGGCCTGCCTGCCGGTAGGCAGGCCCTACAAAACCGGTACCCGATTGCGGCCAGCTTCGAGTACCGCATAATCTTTAAAATCTTGATAAATTTTTGGTTCTAACTTTTCTACGGCCGGTCCGGCTTCTTGCGGTATAAAGTTCCCTTCATTTTCCCACCATTGTTGCGCCCGCTGCCTGGCTTCTCCTCTATCAATATCAAATAAATTAATGCATGAGTCGGAAATGATCCACGGCTTTTCAACAGAACTGTATTTTTCAAAAATTAAACTCCTCATTTGAGTTCCGTTAGGTTGGTTGCTGAAATGTGAAACCGTGTACGACATGGTTTCGGGTTCAGTCATTACCATATCCCAATATTTCTTAGAAGACACGATCTGAGAAGTAGTCAGCATGTAGCCAAATCCTTTTTCAATGGATTCTTTCGTAATCGGACAGCGGGCTTTAATCTCTTTTTTAGAGCTTTTACCAAGAAGTTTGTTGAAGAATGTCATGGTTGTCGTCCTTGTTTACAGTAATAGATACTCCGATACCCCTGAATAGTTGCATCTAGGACGTTAAAAAACCTTAAAATGTTACAAAAGGCTGATTATGGGGTTGACTTACCCTCCAGTATTGGCTGTTTCTTTTTGAATTTCTCATAATTCGTAAAGAAATCTTCTAATCGATCTACCGGAAGCTTCTTACCAATGATCTTTTTCTTTTCATCCAAAATGTAAATCGTGGGTGTAGTCATGGCATCATACAGATCATGATACGATCCTACATAGGTACGCGGACCGTTCACGGTAATCCATTTCATGTTCATGGTTTTGATGTAGTCGCGCATTTTTTGCATGGAGGTATCGGCACTTACCGCAAAAACTTCAACATCAAATTTTGCTTTATTTTTTGTGTAGAAGTTGACCAGCTTGGGTGTTTCTGTTTTGCAGTGCCCACACTCCGGATCGAAAAAATAAATAATAGTGTACTTGCTTTTAATATTGTGCAACGTTTTGGGCTGCAAGGCAGCATCCTGCATAATCAGATTTGGGGCGGTAATGCCAATCAGACTTTTGCGCAACCTGTCGGCATGATCTTTTAAGTTCTTCTTCAATCGGTCGTTTACCCAAAAATCCATTTCGCCTGAAGCAAAGTATTTGTCATACAGGTAAACATACATTTCGTCAAGCCCCATAAATTCCGGTGCCTGGTATTTCAACATCAGCGTCCACACCAGGTACTTGTAGGTTTCCTGATTGGACTTTACGCGGGCAATAAGTGGCTCAATGGCTTTTTTCAGTGTATCTACCTGTGGGGGGTAGAGTTTATCGAGATATTCATTTATCTTTTGACTATAGATTGGCTGAGGCAAACGGATGAGCGCATCATCGCCAATGTCAAAATTGTCGAAAAAATGTTTGCGGTAATACCGCAGTTGAAAGGTTGAATCAATGGTACCGTCAGCTTTTTTTGGTGGCTCAGGTATGTCAATTCGCTTGGTGGTTTTCAGCAATCGTGCCGTCATGGTTTTAGGGTTGGCGGCAACTAGTTCATCCTGATAGGCGGCAACTTTATCGTTGATTTTGGTGAAGCCATCACGTGCTTCTTTCTTTTTTACTTCATCTTTTAAGGTAGTATCCTGAAGGACTTTAATAAAAGGTTCTGCTTCCTTGTTGCGCTCCATGTTAAAGTGCATATTTTCAAAGAAGAGTTTATTATCAACGTCATTTTTCACCACCATATCTTTTACGTAATCGGTAGTAGTTGTTTCCATGGCAAAATGTTGATGGCTGCCGATGGCAAAATCGAAAAGACGGTTTTTATCAAGCACAATAAAATAGATGCCTTGTGGAAGTGACTGCTTGTTGTCAAAAACAAATTCACCCCTGGCGTTTACCCTTGCGGTATCGCGGACATACGTGCTCTCAGCATAATAATAGCCCAGGTATACTGTGGTATCGTTCAGGCCGGCAATTTTAAACGTAAGTTCGTAGCCTGGTTTATTTTGCGCAAATGCTGTGTTCGTACCCAACACGACCACAAAAAGAATCCAAAATCGCATAGCCTTCATTTTTTTGAGACCTCAATATTATTACTAATTCTGGTTTGAGGCAATTTGTATGCCGACAACCTTACGGTTCGTAGATCCTGTACCTCCTGGCTCCGTAACCCTTGGCCCGACCGAAACTCTTTATTTCCCTTGTTTAATTTTTTTAGTTTTGTGCCCTTATTACCGTATGTCGCTGAGCGTTCAACATCTTACTAAACTCTTCGGGCAGCAAAAGGCTGTAGATGATATTTCATTTGAAGTGGAGGAAGGTGAGATTGTAGGGTTTCTGGGCCCCAATGGTGCCGGAAAGTCCACCACCATGAAAATTGCCACCACCTATCTGCCCCCCACTCATGGGAAAGTTTGTGTGGGGGAGTGGGATGTAACGCAGTATCCTATGAATGTGAAACTGATTATAGGGTACTTACCGGAACATAATCCACTCTACCTGGATATGTATGTTCAGGAATACCTGCGCTTTATTGGCGGGCTTTATGGTTTACGGGGTACACGCCTGAAACAGCGCATTGGTGAAATGATTGACCGGTGTGGCCTTGAGCGGGAGCAACACAAAAAAATCGAGATGCTCTCCAAAGGATATCGCCAGCGCGTGGGCCTGGCTCAGGCCTTGATACATGATCCTAAGGTGTTGATTCTGGATGAACCCACTTCGGGACTGGATCCAAATCAGCTGGTGGAAATCAGGAAACTTATTAAAGATGTGAGTGCTGATAAAACGGTAATTTTTTCTACTCACATTATGCAGGAAGTACAGGCGTTATGCGATAGAGTAATCGTTATTAATAAAGGAAGTATTGTGGCAGACGACCAATTGAAAAATCTGCTGAGTCGTAATAGCGGATCTACGGTTATCCTAGTTGAATTCGATCAACCTGTTGTACACGATGAACTTCGATCAATTATCGGAGTTAGTAATGTTGATGGTATTGACTCCACTAAATTCCGATTGGTATCCGATGGATCAGTTGACATCCGCCCGGAGATTTTCAAGTTTGCTGCTCAACGCAATATTTCATTAATCGGATTGAAGGTAGAGGAAAATTCACTGGAGAATATTTTCAGATCGTTAACCACCAACCCGGCTGAAGCATGATCCATATTCTGGCTAAAGAGTTTAATGGTTTCTTAAATTCCCTGATCGCCTACATCGTAATCGGTGTGTTTCTTACAGCCATCGGATTGTTAATGTGGGTGTTTCCCGAAACTTCGGTGCTGGAGTACGGCTATGCCGATATGGACACGTTATTTTCCCTGGCACCTTACGTCTATATCTTTTTAATTCCCGCCATCACCATGCGCAGCTTTTCAGAAGAGAAGCGTGCCGGAACAATGGAATTATTACTTACCCGTCCGCTTTCCGATTGGGATATCATCATTGGTAAGTACCTGGCGGGTTTTCTGCTGGTCATCTTTTCGATTTTGCCTACGCTCATTTATTATTTCTCTATTCGATTGCTCGGTGATCCTTCCGGTAATATCGATACGTCAGGTGTTATTGGCTCCTACACCGGGTTAATTTTGTTAGGTGGGGTTTTTTGTTCGGTGGGAATTTTTGCTTCCTCCGTTACCCCGAATCAAATCGTGGCCTTCATGGTAGCGGCATTTTTAAGTTTTCTTTTGTTTTCCGGATTTGATTCGCTCTCTGCACTGAACACGTGGTCCGATTGGGTGTTGATGTTCAAACAATTTGGAATTCTGTATCATTATGAATCACTCGGCAAAGGTCTCATCGATAGCCGTGATTTGATTTACTTCTTCAGCGTAGCCTTTATGTTTCTGCTGCTCACCAAACTTGTTATCGGCTCACGGTCATGGTAAATCTGAAAGGCAAAAAAGCAGGCGACTTTCTTTTATTGGCCAATGGTCTGGTGCTGGTGATTTTACTAAATTTCATTGCTGCAGATTATTTTTTCCGGATTGATCTTACGGAAGAGAAACGCTATTCCATAAAGCCTCAGACACAGGAATTATTAGATGAACTTACAGACGATATTTATATAGAGGTTTACCTTGAGGGTGAGCTGAATGCTGAATTCAGGAGGCTGCGCAATGCCATTCGTGAAGTGTTGGATGAATTCCGGGTTTATTCCGGCAACAGGGTGAAGGTTTCCTTTATTGACCCAACTACCGCCATGAGCCAGAAGGCACGCAATGAATTTATTGAAGATCTTGCTGCAAAGGGTGTTCAACCCAGGCGTGTCGTGGAACGTAAGGATGGTCAGACCTCTGAGAAACTGATTTTCCCGGGTGCTGTCATGACCTATGGTGGAATGGAAACTGGGATTATGTTATTTAAAGGAAACACCCCCCGCATCTCCGATGAAGAAATCAACAGAGCGGTTGAAGGACTCGAATATGAATTTTCAAATGCGATCTTCAAGCTTACGAACATGGACAGAAAACGGATTGGCCTTGTTCTTGGACATGGCGAGTTGGATAGCGTGTATATAGCCAGTTTCAACAATGCCCTGCTTGAACTTTACGATGTGTATAAAGTTAATCTTGATCGTAAGCAAAATCTTTCAGATTATGATGCATTGGTTATAGCAAAGCCCACGCGCTCTTTTTCTGAAGCCAATAAGTATAGGCTTGATCAATTTATCATGCGTGGTGGCCGGGTGCTCTTTCTATTGGATAAGCTGGAGGCCACCATGGACAGCGCCTCGCGTGAAGATTATTTTGCCTTTCCGTATGAATTGCGTCTTGATGACTTACTCTTTAAATATGGAGTCCGCATAAATGCCGATTTGATTCAGGACAGAAATGCCGGGATGTATCCGGTAATTACCGGTGAGCAGGGTGGTAAGGCACAACTGCAAATGATGGATTGGCCATTCTTTCCCTTGATCAATCGATATGCCGACCATCCCATTACCCGAAATCTGGATGCCGTGATGTTGAAATTTGCCAGCACTATTGATACCGTTAAGGCTGAGGGAATTACGAAAACGCCCTTAGCCTTTACGTCAGCCTTTTCACGCACATTAGCTGCTCCGGTGCCGGTAAGCATCAATGAAATCCGTAGAAATGTAAAGCCCGAGAGTTTTTCCTCCGGTAATCTTCCGGTTGCGTATTTGCTGGAAGGTAGGTTTAATTCCGTTTTTAAAAACAGATTCTTGCCGGAAGGCGTGGAGCAAACAAATTTTATAGCGGAAGGATCGCCTGCTAAGTTAATCGTGGTGTCTGATGGGGATATAGCGCGTAATGACAGTAATCCCCGAACCGGAAATCCGCAGCAACTCGGCTTAGATCCATTTACCAACTACACCTTCGCCAACGAAGAATTTTTATTGAATTCCATGGCCTGGCTGGTGGATGAAAACGGATTGATTAAAGCGCGTTCTAAAGAAGTAAAAATCCGTCCATTGAATAAAGAAAGAATACGGACGGAAAAAACCCGATGGCAGGTAATTAATTTGGTGCTGCCGTTAGTGGTGCTGATGGTGTACGGCACGCTGTTGATGTATTTACGCAAACGAAAATTTGCTACACGGTGAGTCACCAGGAAAAATATAATCGGAATCTGTTTATTTCCCTGCTTGTACTGGCAGTGATTACAGGGGTATATGTTGGCTTTTCTAAACGCGATCGTTCCGGTGTCGATAGCAAAACGTTTAAGGTTGAAGATCTTACCACGATTAGTGAAGTGATGTTGGAGCGGGGAGAACAAAAAACAACGATGAACTTTGATGGTGTGCGTTGGAATGTAAACGGAGAACTTGCTGATCGGAATCTCATTGATGTTTTATTTGCGACACTTCAACAAGCTCAGCCTGTTCGTCCGGTGGCGAATACCTTACTGGATTCTGTAAGTCGGGAATTAAAATCTTCAGCCGTGCGGGTAACGCTACGGTCGGAAGAAAAAAGCGTACTGACATTTTTAGCGGGTGGTAATTCCCGGAAATCTGAATCTTATTTCCAGAAGGAAGGTGAGGAGGCAGTTTATGTGATGGTTATACCCGGGTACCGGGTGTATGTTTCCGGAATTTTTGAATTAAATATGGAAGGCTGGAAGGACAGACATGTATTTCAGCTCAATTGGAGAAACTTTCAAGGCCTTCAGGCAACTTTTCCTCAATCTCCAACCGATGACTTTAAAGTAGGCTTTATAGAAAATTATTTTTCCATTGAAAGTATGTCCGCGGTGGATACTACCAAACTGAACGACTACCTGGATGCTGTTTCCCTACTCACCGTGGATGAATACCTGGACGATCAGGAAACAGGTGCCCAGCTAAAGGGCACTACGGCTTTTTTAACTATTATGGTTAGTGATATTGGGGGTAATTCATATACCCTGGAGGTGTACAACACCGGGCCAATTTCTGGAAAAGTTTACGGACTTATTAATCAGTCTCAACTTGCATATTTCGACCGTAAACAACTCGAAGGCATCCTAAAGCCTCGCGATTCCTTTGTGCCAAACCGGTAGATTTTATTCACTGAAAGCAGCTTTTTGTTCGTTTCCAATATTGCCTTTTCTTTATAACTTTACCACGTTAATCACTAACTCAACAACCACGAAATGAAGTTCATTGTTAATTCTGCTTACCTGTTGAAGCAGCTTTCCAATATCAATGGTGTAATCACCACCAATCCGGTAGTGCCTATTCTTGAAAACTTTTTATTTGAGCTTGACAAAGGCAGCCTTACGGTGACCGCTTCCGACCTTCAAACCTCCATGATCACCGAATTGCAGGTGGAATCCAAGGAGAAGGGTAATATTGCCGTTCCGGCCCGTATTCTTTTGGAAACACTGAAGAACCTGCCCGAACAACCCGTAACGTTTTCAATTGATCAATCTACCTATAGCGTAGAAATAATTTCAGATAACGGGCGCTACAAGCTATCCGGTGAGAATGCTACCGATTTCCCGAAGGTGCCATCGGTCAGTAACGACTTTTCCGCTGAGATTTCCTCCGATGTTTTAGCTCGTGCGGTTAACAATACCATTTTCGCTACGAGTAATGATGAACTTCGCCCTGCCATGACGGGGGTTTATGTAAACCTGGGTGAAAAGAATGCAACGTTTGTAGCCACCGATGGTCACCGGTTGGTACGTTACCGCAGAACTGATATTAAATCGGATAACGGCAGTGCTATTATTATTCCGCGTAAAGCATTGAATTTATTAAAAGCTACGCTACCAGGAGATAATATACCGGTTAGTATCGATTTTAATTTGTCGAATGCCTTCTTCAAGTTTGGAAACATCCGGATGATCTGCCGGTTGATTGATGAGCGTTTCCCGGATTATGAAAATGTAATTCCCACACAAAATCCGATTAAGATGACCATCGGAAGATCTGAAATACTGAGCGCACTCAAGCGTATTTCAATCTATGCCAATAAAACTACCCACCAGGTCAGATTGAAAATTACTGGAAGTGAACTACAGATTTCAGCGGAAGATCTCGATTTCTCCAACGAAGCCAATGAGCGCCTATCCTGCGAACATGAGGGAGAGGATATAGAAATTGGTTTCAATGCCAAGTTTTTAATTGAGATGCTCACGAATCTGGATGCCAATCAGATTAAATTAAACATGTCGGCACCGAATAAGGCTGGCGTTATCTTCCCTTCTGAACAGGATAAGAGTGAAGATATTCTGATGCTGGTCATGCCGGTGATGTTGAATCAGTACGTGTAACGAAAAAATATTTCCTCTTTTAAAGGGTCAATTCTCTTCTGGGTTGACCCTTTTTAATTAGATTTAAACTGATAATAGTTTAAAGTAATGATCACTGTTCCTAGAATAGTAACTTTTGGTAGTCTGGTTCTTTTGATGTCATCGTGTGCGGTTCATTCCGGAATGATCTCAAATTCCCAATTGGGTAGTAAAAAGTATTATCAGTTCGAAGATATTTCTGCAGGCTACGCCAAAGCTACCTATTTTCTTGGTATTGGAGGGTTGAGGAAAGACGCCCTAATCAATGATGCTAAACGAAATTTATATCTTTCTTATCCATTAAAACCTAATCAGGTCTTTGATAATATAACACTCGATAGAAAAACAACCTATATTTTGCCCTTCTCAAAAGTTGAAGTGATTCTGGTAGCCGATGTAGTTGAACTTGATTCCGGACATCAACTTAGTATGCGGGATAGATACCTTAAGGCGTTAACGCAATCCGCTATACGTTCAAAGGGTTACTTGTCTAATTACGAACCTGTTTTATTGTTGGAAAATGGACAGGCCTATCCGGGCCGTGTTGTTAGTATAAATAGAGGAAATGCTACAATCTTTTACATTAATTCCGATGGTTTTATACGGGTCGGTAGTATACCGTATCGTGGTATTTACAAAATTAGTAATCTCGTGGAATTGCAATCAAAAGTAGGTGTTAACATCGGGGATGTATGGACTTTTTCTTTACATAGAAGTAACAGCACCAGTTATAATCTGCAAGGAAAAGTGATTGGGATAAATAGTGATTTTCTTCTGATTGAGAATAAGTCAGGTGCTCAGTCGTTACGTATCAATGAAATTCGTTCTAAAAATTAAAGCTTTCCCCTTTTCCCCAATTCAATCACTTCCATATTCCTTATTTCCTTTCCGTTGATCTCAAACCGTACCATGGTTTTCATATGATGGAAGCCATGGTTTCCGGCTGCACCCGGGTTGAGGTAGAGCATGTTTTTATACTTCGGATCTTTTTTAATGCGCAAAATGTGTGAATGCCCACAAATGAAAATATCCGGTACTCGTTCTGCTAAGACTTTCTTAACGCGTGGATTATAATTGGGAGGAGCACCACCAATGTGCGTCATACAAATTGTGAGTCCTTCAGAGATAAACCATAAATCTTCAGGTAATTTTGCTTGCAACACTCGGTTATCGATGTTACCGAACACAGCCCGAACAGGTTTGAACGCTTCCAATTGCTGAAGCATGGCTTCATCGCCAATATCACCGGCATGCCACACTTCATCACAGTCGTTGAAGTGTTCATAAATGGAATGGTCTAAAAAACCATGGGTATCTGACAGGAGACCGATTTTCATTTACATGATTAATAAAGTGACTTTGGTAACGACAATCTTGAGGTTGTAAAGATTGAAATTTTTAATAAGTATGTGTAGCAAGGTGGCTCCTTTCTGATAATAAATATATGTATTTCTAGGAGCTTCTATGAATTAGCTAATCAACAACTTACCGTAGCTAATGTTCCCTTTAGCGGGAAAATCGGGGATTCATATAAGTGCCCTTTATTGATAGGCAAGCTGGTTTTACTTTTAGTGTTCACCTGCTAAATCAGTGGATATGAATAACGTATTAACCTTCCTATTTCTTCTTGGTATCACGTCAACGTTGGCCAATGAACCTCAGCAAAAACAGTCAAGTTTGCAGCAGCAATTTCAGAGTATACGCGATAATGCAGAATTTATTGACCCTTTCCGTATGGTGAGGGCCTACCAGGTTGAAAATTTCTGGAAAGCGGTACAGGATACTTTGCGTGAAAAGGATGAAGCTCTGGTAGTGGCACAGAAAAAAATCTCTATTGTAGAAGGTGAAGTGGTTTCATTGATGAATACCATAAAAGAAAAGGATTCTTCCGTTGAAGAAATGGCTTTCGCTGGTTCACACATTGCTTTTCTGGTTTGGGATATTCCTAAAGCAAGATTTATCTGGATAATGGTTTCTGTGTCCGTAATCTTAATTGTCTTGATGGCGATTTTATTTTTAGCGTTTCAAACTTCGTTACGGGCTGCACGTGAATCACGAAACTTATACAATGAGGTGAGTAATGAGTTTGATACTTACAAACGAAATACGGTTGAGAAGGAAGTAAAACTCTATCGGGAGTTACAGGATTATCGAAACCGTCTATCGGAATTACGAAGTGCGTAGAATTTATTGATATACGCGAACGTAATCAACCTCCATCCGCTGTGGCCAGATGGAATCATCAACACCCTGCGTACCACCCCAGTTTCCACCTACGGCAATATTCATGATGAGGTGAAAACGCTTGTTGAATGGCCAGCCGGTATGATCCTCATTTTCATCGCGAGTCACGCTGTGGTATAAGGTATCATCCACAAAAAAATCAATTTTATTTTCGCGCCAGTCGATGGCATAGACGTGGAATTCATCCTGACAATCTGAAATTGTAATCGTACCCTCTTTTTGCGTACGTTTATGGTGGTTGTATTTTTCGGTGTGGATGGTTCCATGAATCACCCCGGGGTCAAATCCAACATGTTCCATAATATCAATCTCACCGGATGCCGGCCAACCTCCATACGACCAATCGGTAGAGAGCATCCAAATGGCCGGCCAGGTACCTTTACCGCGTGGAAGTTTTGCTTTCACCTCCATGCGGCCATACAACCAGTCACCTTTGTTTTTAGAAACAATACGTGTGGAGGTGTACGTCTTTCCTCCAAGTGAATCCTTGTGTACTTCAATAATCAGCAGTCCGTTTTCAACCCGAACATTTTTTGGATTATTCGTATAGAATTGAAGTTCGTTATTCCCCCAACCGCAAACATTTGGGCAGCCATCACCCAGATCATAATTCCATTTGGTGGTATCCAGTGTGCCGGAGTAGTCAAACTCATCAGACCAAATTGGCTCTTCTTGTTTTACGGCTTTTTCCTTGCAGGACGAAAGCAGGAGAAATAGAAACGGGAGAATCAGGAAATATTTCATTTTTTCTAAAATGAGTGAGAAAACGGTTGATGTGAGAAGTCAGCTTGAAAATCCATCTATATTAAGTAGTCAGTTAATGTAGGGATCGCCCTGATGCATCGGGGCGATGACCAAAAGATTTTTGAAATAAACTCTAAATTCAATTGACAATCAATTTACAAATTGTGAGCGGATAACGAGGCTTAAGCCCGCGTCCTTTGGCTTGGAATCCGCCTCTGGCTACCTACAGTGCTACATGCACATAATATTACCATTTGGATCCAAATTAGGAAGTTCACATTGAATTTCAACAGCTTTTATTGAACAAATATTCATTAACAAACATAGTACCATGGATCGCACGGATAGCTTTTCTCATGATTTTTTTAATTTACATACAGCAACAAGAAGAAAGAATTTACCATTGAAAAATTTCTGTTCGAAGGCTGATTGCGTTTCTTTTATCTTTGCTCCATGATCATGGAGGATAAGGTAAAGGCGGTTGAACAGGTTTTTGAAAAGCTTGATCAGGAGATTGCACAATTTCAGGCATGGTCAACGTTACATTGTAAATTTGGTTGTGGTAAGTGTTGCTTTAAACCTGATATAGAGGCTACTATTCTCGAATTTCTTCCCTTCGCACTGTACCTGCATACGAATGATCAGGCGGAGAAATGGCTGGATAAACTGCGTGAGACCAACGATTCTATTTGTAAAATTTTGAATCCAACACAGCAAGGTGCGGGATTGTGTACAGAATACAAGCACCGGGGGTTGATTTGCCGGTTGTTTGGATTCTCTGCACGTACCAACAAATACGGTAAAAAAGAATTAGTGACCTGTGAAATTATCAAAACAGAACAAGTCAAGCAGTATGCTAAGGCTTACGAAAAAACAGAACAGGAAAATGAATCTATTCCAGTAATGCATCAATACTACATGCAGCTCCATGCTATTGATTACGAACTAACAAAAGATTTTTACCCGATCAATCAGGCTATCCGTAAAGCAATTGAAACTGTGCTGGCTTATTATGCTTACAGAAATAATTGAACAACGGATTGAATCTTATCTATAGCGGCTTTAAATGAATATAGTTTCAAAAAGGGTTGAGCCTGCCCACCTACTTCAGAAGCTTCTGTGCCAGCCGGGTAAAGCCAAACCACCAACAGAATAATGATGGCTACTGCAATGCCCAGAAGGAGGGAGAATTCTTTAAACGTAAACTTGTTGTTCACATCCAATCGTTTTACGAAAGCTATGCCAGTCTTAAAATCGGCCTAAGCAGATATTTTTGGCTTGTTTTCTGCATGTATATGTACGATTTTGAACATTACTCTTTATTTATTCGAACAGTTTACCCATAAATTAACCGTGGGTTACTGTGTTTATTAAAATAAGATTAATCAAACGATGAACCCCATTTCATGCTAAATTTGTTGTTTATCCATATGAATTATTACACGATGTCCAGAATTTTTATTGGTCTTTTCTGTATTGCTGGCCTGATCCTTACAGCATTCATCAAGCCTGCCAAGGAAAGTCAGGTAAAGTGGCTCACCTTTGAGGAAGCTGTTGAAAAATCGAAAACGGAAAAACGTAAGATTTTTATTGATGTGTATACCGATTGGTGTGGCTGGTGCAAAGTGATGGATAAAAATACCTTCAGCGAACCCAAGGTGGCAAAAATCCTGAATGAACATTTCTATCCGGTTAAGTTCAATGCTGAGCAGCGCGAGGATGTTATTTTTGCTGGGAATACTTTCAAGTTTATAGACAATGGAAGGAATGGGTACCATCAACTAGCCGCATCCTTACTTAATAATCAATTAAGTTACCCTACGGTAGTTTTTCTTGATGATGAATTCCGCATGATTCAACCCCTGCCGGGATATCAGAAGCCGGAAGAGTTTCATAAAATCATTCAGTTTATTGGCGAGGATCACTATAAGAATGTAACCTGGAAAGACTGGCAGGTGACATACAAGTCACCTTATTAAAAAAGAATCTGATATCCGTAGACTTTTATCTAATTGTCATGCCGGCCCTGCCTGCGGCAAAGGCAGGCCGGCATCCTATACGACTTAAGATCGCGGGTCAACGCCCGCGATGACCAAAATTTAGTTTTAGGTATTTTTATGGCTATCGATGAAAAGAAATTTATCCTAATGAAAAAGCCATGCCTACAATACTATGAGCATGGCTTTTTTTAAATGCTATCAAGCAATCAGTCCT
>CAZQXC010000018.1:22278-30609 GCA_964597075.1 uncultured Roseivirgaceae bacterium
TTAATTATATGTTTAAAGAGAATCAGTCCTTCTTTTCTTCTTTTTTTGTTTTCATAAAATCAACATAGCCTAAGGCTGCTGCAAATCCAATAAGTACGGCAACAATGGTTATAAAAAGACTGACTCCGCTTCCTGTATATTGTTCGAACATGGCTGATTTATTTGGTAAGCAAATGTATACGTTCTGCACTAATCGGTAAAATTAAATACCGATAAATTTAAGGATTAAATTCCCAGTTCTTCCTTGTTTTCCCGCAATGCGCCAATGATAAAAGCTATATGGTCGGTAAGCTCAACACCAAAAAGCTCGGTTCCTTTATAAACTTCATCCCGCTCTACCTTAGCTGCAAAACTCTTGTCTTTTAGTTTCTTCACAACAGATTTTGGTTCGAGGCTTGCAATACCATCAGGCCTTACCTGGCAGCAGGCAATAATAAAACCTGTGAGTTCATCACAGGCTAAAAGAGCCTTGTCAAGCGTTGAAACATACGGTACATTCCATTTGGTATAATGGGCTGAAATGGCATGGGCGATTTTTTCTTCACCCATATTTCTAAGTTTATTCACAATAATGTTTGGGTGTTGCTCAGGAAAGGCTTCGTAATCGGCATCGTGTAATAGACCTGCTATGGCCCATTCATCTTCCTTTTCTCCCAGCTTTCTTGCATATGCCTGCATCACTAACTCGATGCTGCGCATATGGCGAAGCAAGCTCTGGCTTTTGGTCATCTCAAGAAGAATGTTGCGGGCGTCCTCGCGCGTCATTATTTAAAAAGTTCTTTACGCTTACTCATAAAAATGAAATTCGCAGCGGCAATCAGCAGTAACAGGCCCAGGATAATCAATACAATAAATAGCCGGCTGCTTTTGAGTTGAAGGGTTTTTACTTCACTATCCTTCCTTAGAATTTCGTATTGTTTGTCTTTTTCACTCAACTGGAGGGCCACTTCCATTTGTGCTATTCTACGGGTACTTTCATCGCCATAAACTTTTTCGCGGGCAGAGTCATATTGTAATAGTTTTTCGTAGGCTTCCTTCAATTTTCCCTGGCGGTAATAATTATACGAAGTATTCTTTAAAATATCCGGAACGCCTGTGTTGGCCTGAAGTTCAAGTGAAAGTTTTAAGGCTTCGTTCAGGTATTGCTGTGCCGGGCCGGGTTGTCCCGCCTTGGTGTAAGCAATGCCAATATTAGTAATGGTGTTGAGCATGCCCAACCGATTATCCGTATTACGTTCTAATTCAAGAGCGCGCTGGTAATATTCTATTGCGCGCTGGTAATTTTCTTGTTTGAAGTAGATAATACCAATGTTGTTGAGCGGGTCGGCAAAGGGTTCACCCATTGTTTCGCTTAATTGATAGGCTTCAGAAAAAAAACGCATGGCCTTTTCGTAAAGCTGAAGATCACTATTCAGATTGCCCATGTTGTTCATAGATCCAATGAGTTTACGTTGATCGCCCAATTGAATGAACAGGGTGTGCGATTCTTCCAAAAACTTCAGGGCCTGGCCATAATCTTTTTTAATGGAATAAATGGTGGCAATGTTATTTTTTGTGGTGGCGATGCCTTCTGTGTTTTGGAGCGTGTCATAAATATTGAGGGAGCGAATATAGTATTCAAGGGCTTTGTCCAATGCCCCCTGGTTTCTGTAGGCAACACCCAGGTTATTATAGGCTGCCGCGGTTCCTCGTTTGTCATCGATCTCTGTGGCCAGCGTCAACGCTTCCCGCGTATAATCAATGGCCTTTAGCGGATCTGCCTGAATATGTTCACGGAAGAGCTCATTGAGGGTTTTAACCTTACTTTCGTTTCGGGCGGTATCTAAAACTGCCATTAAACTATCAATAGTCTGTGCGTTTGCCGTAAGGCTAATGGAAACACAAAAGGCTGAAAACAGGGTAATTAACCTCATATAGGAAGATTTTAGGGATTAAAGTTAACGCAAAAAGCGGTAAATCAGTATCATTAGCCAGCAGGTTTCCGTCCGGATAAAATACCTTTACCTTCAACGTGGGGAAGCTCAAATTTGTAAAAAATTAAGAAAGAATGAAAAATCTATTACGTATTGTTTTGTTGCTTTTCAGTACACCCCTAATGTCCCAGGCACAGGATGAGGAAGGCAGAATTAAGGAAGTTGTTGCACAACTTTTTAAAGGTATGCAGCTTGGTGATAGTGCCATGGTACGCAGTGTTTTTCATAAGGAGGTAACGATGGCAACAGTTTTCCGGAACCGTGAGAATGTACCTATGATCCAAAGAGAATCTTCCATTGAAGATTTTGTGAAGTCGGTAGGAACACCACGTACAGATGCGTTGAACGAAGAGATCTGGGGGCTTACCGTTCAACGGGATGGAGATTTTGCACAAGCCTGGTGCGACTACGCTTTTTACTTGGGAAAGAAATTCAGCCATTGTGGTGTTGATGCCTTTCATTTTTATAAATCGGATACAGGCTGGAAAATATTTCACCTGGCAGATACCAGGAGAACAACGAATTGTGTTATCCCTGCCAACATCAGTGATAAGTACAAATAATTAAGGTTGAGAACGCGGGTCAAAGCCTGCCTATGCCGAAGCGGCTACGCGCAGGCGGCCCGCGATGACCTTTAAAATTGGCGATGTGGTATCTTTACGGACTATTGAAAATTAAAACTATCTGGTTATGAGAGAAAAGATCTTTATTTCACTTTTAGTACTCCTGGGATTTACGGTTTCGGCACAAGAGCAATTAACCACCTTTATCTTGATTCGTCATGCAGAGAAGGCCATGGAACAGAGCACAAACGATCCGGATTTATCACCCGTAGGTAAACAGCGTGCTCAGCGTTTATCAGATTTACTCAATGAAGGGGAGGTGAACGCTGTTTACAGCACACCCTTCAAGCGCACCCGGCAAACCGTTGAACCGTTGGCTACAAAAAAGGGGCTAACCATTTTGGATTATCAGATCAACAAGGAAGAAGAGATTGATAGAATGCTCACGGCCCATTCAGGAGGTACCATTGTAGTAGTGGGGCACTCGAACACCATACCGTGGATGACAAATAAATTATTGGGTGTGCAGAAACACCATCCATGGGAAGATGGTGATTACGATAATGTGTTGGTGATAACAGTTTTCGAAAAGGGAAAATCAGCAAAGCTGGTTTGGTTAAATTATTAACCTCCAATATTCTTTTTGTATTTCAGTAATGTAGCCTTAACCTGCTGTCCGCGTTCATATTTGGTTTTACTTCCAAATACCCCAAAGAACCCTCCCCTTTTGTTGCCTGTTGCTGCACCACCCGATCCGGTAGCCGATCCTGTTGTAGTCAGTGAAATATCTTCAAAAATAATGGCATCGCAGCCTTTTTTCTTTGCCCGTTCGATGATCTTTTGTTGAACGGCATCTGAATTCTTTTTGGCACTAACCTCGTAGGTAAGCTTGCCCATAATTTCATTGGACTCAGCAACATCACTTTCGCGAAAATAAATATCAACCTGCGAGGTTTCAGGGTATTCTCGTCCAAAGTAAATAATTTGATTGCCACAGGAAGAAAGAGCAATTATCGAGAACAAAAGAAGTGCTTTTGATATTTTCATGAAGTAGTGGGTCTTACCGTAAATATTGTCTTTTAAAAAATACCCTGCAAATTAATCCTGATGGGTCATATTAATGAAGCTTAATAACAAGGATTCAACATTTCTGTTGTAAATTTAATTGTGCGGATCGTCATCATCATAGCGATACTTTTTCATGGAATGGTTGCCAAGGGTCAGCATGAGGATGAACTGCGCAAAAGCATCTATTTTGGGGGAGGAAGTTATCATATAGATGAATTCCAGGCGGATGATCTTTTTCGCTGGTTAGATTCGATTCCAAACCTACTGGATAAATACGAGATCCACTTAATCAGTCATACCGATCCGATAGGCGGCAAGCAATACAACGAATGGCTATCCAAAATGCGAAGCGAAGCTGTGCACGAGTTATTGATCCAACGCGAAATCCCCGAACATAAAATCTCTGTGAAAGATTGGGGGCTCGATAACCCGGTGTTCCGCAATGACACCCGCAGGGGCATGAGTATGAACCGCAGGGTGGATGTAATACTGTACCCCATTATTTTCTGATCTGTCCGATTTCAGACACCTATTTTCATAAGCGGACGTATTTGGTTGCAACTTTACCCGATTTTCAGCGTCTAATCACTGAAACATCCCTTGGCACCATAATTGGCTTTGGGCAGCTAACCCATTACATCGATGATAGAACTACGGGATATTGACAAGTTTATTGATTCACGTTTTCAGCGAACCTTTATTTTGAAGGGCGTAAACATGGATGTTGAACAGGGAGAATTTCTTACCATTATGGGCCCTAGTGGGGCGGGTAAGTCTACTTTAATGAACATTATCGGTATGCTGGACGAACCTTCTGCCGGGGAGTATTATTTCTACGACCAGCCGGTGCACAAACTCAAGGAGCGGCAGAAATCTGAAATGCACAAAAACCATATCGGATTTATTTTTCAGGCTTATCACCTCATTGATGAACTAACGGTTTACGAGAACATAGAAACACCCCTGCTCTATAAAGGTGTTAATGGCAGCCAGCGTAAGAGTATGGTTGCTGAAATGCTCGATCGGTTTAACATGGTGGCAAAAAAAGATCTATTTCCCGAACAACTTTCAGGAGGGCAGCAGCAGTTGGTAGGGATTGCGCGGGCGATTGTGGGTCAACCGAAAATGTTATTGGCCGATGAGCCAACCGGTAACCTTCATTCCGATCAGGGCAAACATATTATGGACATCTTTCAGAAGTTGAATGAAGAAGGAATGACGATCATTCAGGTAACACACTCGGAAGAAAATGCCAAACGCGGTAAACGTGTAGTCAATGTAGTGGATGGCGCTATTGTATTAGATGAAAAAGTTGGATGAAAAAGTTTTAAGTTATCAATCATGAAATATTCAATAGTCACTATATTCTTTATTGCTTGTTCAGCATCTTCCTTTGCTCAACTGCAGCTTACCTACAACGAGGCGCTCACGATAGCGTTGCAAAAAAACGTTGATTTAAATGTTCAACAAAATGAAGTTGACCGGGCATCCGCTCAACGCTTGCAAAACATCATGGATATGGTGCCAACCCTTAGTGCATCAGCAGATTTTTATGATCGCAGAGGAAGACAACAAATTCAAAATCCGGAAACCAATCAGGTTGAATTTTTAGATGTAGTGTCCGAAAATATTGATACACGGATCAGTGCTAATCTTCCGCTGTTTGGAGGGCTAAACCGAGTTCAAACCCTGCGGGCTAGTCAGAGCAATCTTCAGGCGCAGGCCTATGGTATGGAAAGAACCAAACAGACTACCATTTTTAATGTGGCGCAACAGTATCTTCAGGTTTTGTTGAGTGAAGAACTTTACAGGATAGCCCAGGATAATCACCGCAACCAGGCGGAAAATCTTAAACGCATAGAAGGCTTGGTAGAAGTTGGTGCCCTAGCGATTGTTGATCAGTATAATCAATTGGCTGAAGTAAAGCGATTGGAGTCCTTGACCATACGTGCCTGGAGTAACTATGAAAGCGATAAACTGATCCTGGCGCAAACGTTACAACTTGAACCTGGAACAGAATTTAAGTTAGTGAATCCTGGAATCGCTGTGGAGTCCATTCTTGCGTTGACGGTGGATTTAGATGAATTGTATAAGACAGCCATGATCAGCCGTCCTGATTATAATCAACAGAAGCAGGTTGTGTTGCGTAACACCCGTACAGTAAGCGCACTTCGTGGCAATTATTTACCAGGCATATCGGCATTTTATACATTAGGATCTTTCTATAATTCCCAAATTCCATTCGCCCTGCAAGAGCAGCTACGCACAGTTAATCCTTATCATTTTTATGGCTTTTCGTTAAACGTACCAATTCTTACAGGTTTTGCCACACGTACTCAGGCACAATCCGCTAAAATTGACAGGGATAATAGTTTATTGCAGGAAAATAACCTCAAAACCATTATTTATCGGGATGTGAAAACTTCCTATCAGAATTTTGAGGCAGCCAAGGCGCAATATCTTGCAGCCGTAGTGCAATATGACGCTGCAAATGGAGCCTATACCCTTGAAAAAGAGCGTTATGAGCTTGGATTGTCAGCCTTTTTTGAGTTTTCACAAGCCAGCAATGCCCTGCTTCAAGGACAGGCTGCCAAGGCACAAGCCGAGTACACCCTGATGTTCCAGGAAACGATTCTGAATTATCAGGTTGGCCAGCTAAAACATGAACAGTCAAAATAGGCCAAGATCAGATATTTTTTTACCTTTGCAGCCCGCTTGATTAGGCGGGCTTTTTTGTTGAAAACAGCAGAGAAGTTATGTAAAACAAAAGTGTAGTAGGGTGGCCCGGCCGCTACATGTAAAAGGGGTAAATTTTAGTGTATGGCAAAGGAAAAATCAAAACAAGCCGCTGACGAACAGGAAGAAATCAAAGCGGTTAAAAAGAAGGTTGTAGAAGAAAACGTCTCTGTTGAAATTGATGAGATTGATCCGCTTGCAGAGGTTAAAGCTCTGGAAAAGGAAGAAATTGAGTCAGAAGCGATTCCGGTAACGGAACTTCGCAAAGCTGTTAAGGCGATGGCTGTTCCAGGTGCTTTCGATTGGGATGCCTACGAGCGTAAAGGCTTTGGCGAAGGCTATTCAGCTAGCGACCGCGACCAGATGGAGAAACTCTATGCCGGTACGGTAACTACCGTTGATAGTGGTGAGGTGGTAGATGGAATTGTGGTGGGAATAAATGATCGCGATGTAATTTTAAATATCGGATTCAAGTCAGACGGACTAGTGCCGTTGGCTGAATTCAAAGATGTACCCAATTTGAAAATTGGTGACAAAGTTGAAATCTTTATTGAAGAGCGCGAAGACCTTATGGGTCAATTGGTGCTTAGCCGTAGAAAAGCAAAATTAGTGAAGGGCTGGGAGCGCATTCAAAAGGCTTTGGATGAAGATTTAGTGATTGAAGGTTTTGTTAAGCGCAGAACGAAGGGTGGACTGATCGTGGATGTACACGGTATTGAAGCTTTCTTACCCGGTTCACAAATTGATGTTAAGCCTATCCGCGATTTTGATATTTATGTGAACAAGTCGATGGAAGTGAAGGTGGTGAAAATCAACTACACCAACGACAACGTAGTGGTTTCACACAAAGTGTTGATCGAGAAAGATCTGGAAGAGCAGAAGGTAGCCATCCTCAGCAACCTGGAAAAAGGTCAGGTGTTGGAAGGAACAATTAAGAACATGACCAACTTTGGGGTGTTCATTGATTTGGGTGGTGTTGACGGACTTCTGCACATTACCGATATATCATGGGGCCGTATCAACCATCCTGAAGAAGTATTGAAACTTGATCAAGTGGTGAAAGTGGTGGTGCTTGAGTTTGATGGCGAGAAGAAGCGCATCAGCCTGGGCATGAAACAACTTACAGATCACCCGTGGGCATCATTGCCTGCCGAGATTACAGTAGGATCAAAAGTGAAAGGTAAAATTGTAAACGTAGCCGACTATGGTGCGTTCCTTGAGCTTCAACCGGGTGTAGAAGGCTTGATCCACGTAAGTGAAATGAGCTGGTCTCAACATCTTCGTAATCCACAAGACTTCATGAAAGTGAGTGATGAGATCGAAGCGGTTGTACTCACCATCGATCGCGAAGAAAGAAAGATGTCGTTGGGTATTAAGCAACTTTCTGAAGATCCATGGACACGCCAGGATGTGCTTACCAAGTATGCTATTGGTACCAGGCATGAAGGTATTGTTCGCAACCTTACTAACTTCGGTTTATTCATAGAGCTTGAAGAAGGCATTGACGGACTTGTACATGTATCTGATTTAAGCTGGACCAAGAAGATCAAGCACCCTTCAGAATTTGTGAAGGTTGGTGATAAATTACAGGTAGTAGTATTGGAGCTTGATGCATCAAACCGCAGACTTGCTTTGAGTCATAAGCACCTGGAAGAAAATCCTTGGGATACCTTTGAAAACGTATTTACTATAGGCTCAGTACATAAGTGTACCGTTATTAACAAAAATGATAAAGGTGCCGTGTTGGAACTTCCTTATGGTATTGAAGGATTCTGTTCGACCAAGAACCTGGTTAAGGAAGATGAAGGTAAGATTGAAGTTGGTGATTCACTGGACTTCAAAGTGCTTGAGTTTTCTAAGGATGACCGCAGAATTTCCTTGTCGCATAAGGCTATGTTCTCTACAGAAGATGACAAGCAGCCTGCTGCCAAGAAGAAAGCTGCTCCGGCATCAAAAGGTAAAACCATTGACAAGATCAACCAGGAAGTTGA
>CAZQXC010000019.1:0-27750 GCA_964597075.1 uncultured Roseivirgaceae bacterium
ATGGAGTTGCCTAACCCTACGGCATTTCTAATATGTAAGCATCCGGCCTGGGTGGTTATGAATGGAAAGCTTTATGGATTTGAAAAATATGTAGACGGAAAAAAGCTGCTTCCTTTTTTAAGTAAGAAATTTGTAGTGATTCCTAAAAATCTTGAGGAGACGTATTACAATCGATTTGTAGCTCCGCTGATTGCATCTTTCGATGACATTGAAGCAAAAGGATTCGAGATCAACAAAAATGAATATGATCCCAAGCCTGTGCTTACCATTTCGGAATTGCAGTCTGCCCAAAGCGCATCAACACCTTCTTTATTTGAAAAGAAAGCACAAGAAGATAAGAGTGACGAATCCGGAAAGATTGTTTTTGATCTTTCATTTAAATACGGCAAGCATAAATTCCAGGGAAGAAACCGTGTACCGGTAAGTGTAACGGTTGAAAAGCACGATAATGATTATGTTTTTCACCGGGTACAGCGGAAAATGGATGGTGAGAAAAATTTTCTTCATACGCTTCAAAAACTGGGCCTTCAAATGAAGGACTTTAATGTGGCCATTTCGAAATCAGAGGCGTTTTCGTGGTTGAATGAAAACCGGGTAAACCTGCTTAACCTGGGTTTTGAAGTTAGCCAGCCGCAGAGTAACGATAAGAAATACTTTGTTGGCAAGGCGATTATTGAAGTCGAGGTAAAGGAGAATATTGACTGGTTTGATATTCATGCCCGGATCAAGTTCGGTGAGTTTGAAATTCCTTTCAAGGAGTTACGTAAGCTCATCATGAAAAAGAAAGTGGAGTTTAAACTTCCCAATGGGGAGATCGCCATTATACCCGAAGCCTGGTTAACACGTTATGCCGACTTATTTGCGTTAAGTGAAACGGAAGGTGATAAGGAGAAGCCAGTGTTGCGCAAACATCACCTTAACCTGGTTAAGGAATTAGAGGATGGAAATCTTGCTAAAGTTCACATCAGCGAAAAGCTCAGATCACTGGGTTCATTTAGCGGTATAAAAAACTATTCACTCCCAGCCGGATTTGTTGGAGAATTAAGACCATACCAGAAAGCGGGTTATAACTGGCTACGCTTTTTAAATGAATTTAAGCTGGGGGGCTGCCTGGCCGATGATATGGGTTTGGGTAAAACCGTTCAAACGCTTGCTATGCTGCAGGCTGAAAAGGAGGCTGGACGTGGCACCACGTTACTCATTATGCCTACATCGCTGGTGTATAACTGGGAAATGGAAGCCTCTAAGTTTGCTCCGCACTTGAAAGTACTGAACTATACCGGGACACTCCGTAACAAAGACGTAAAGCGATTTGAGAAGTATGACATCGTTTTGACATCGTACGGAATTACCCGGCTTGATATTGAGTTGTTGAAAAGTTTTTATTTCAACTACATCATACTGGATGAATCGCAAGTGATTAAAAATCCTTCCTCGAATATTGCAAAGGCTGTTCGCGAACTTAAATCAAGATACAGACTGGTGTTAACGGGTACACCGCTTGAAAATACTACCATGGATTTGTGGTCGCAGATAAGTTTCATCAATCCCGGAATGCTCGGGTCACAAACATATTTCCGGCAGGAATACCAGATACCTATTGAGAAGAAGGGTGATGAGGCTAAATCCAAGAAACTTAACTTGATAATCAAGCCTTTTGTGTTGCGCAGGCATAAATCGCAGGTTGCCACGGAGCTGCCAGAAAAAGTTGAGAATATTCAATACTCCGTGATGACTACTGAGCAGGAGAAGCGGTACGAGGAAACAAAATCGTATTACCGCGGAAGAATTCTTGATTTGATCGACAAGGAGGGTATGGGGAATAGCCGATTTATGATTTTGGAAGGCTTAACCAAACTTCGTCAGTTGGCCAATCATCCAAAAATGATAGAGCCTTCCTACGCTGGCGACTCCGGCAAGTTAGAAGACATTACCCACATGCTTGAAAATGCCATGGCGGAGGGACATAAAGTTCTGGTTTTTAGTCAATTTGTAAAGCACTTATCACTGGTTCGTCAATATTTGAAAACGAATAAGATTGATTACGCTTACCTGGATGGTGGCAGCATTGATCGCAAAGAGCAAGTGGATCGGTTTAACAAAGACCCCCAGGTGAAAGCCTTTTTGATTTCTATAAAAGCCGGTGGCTTGGGGTTAAATTTAACCGAGGCGGATTATGTGTTTATACTTGATCCATGGTGGAATCCGGCTGTAGAAGCCCAAGCTGTGGACAGGGCGCATCGAATTGGTCAAAAGAAGAAAGTATTCACCTATAAGTTTATTACGCGCAACACCGTAGAAGAAAAGATTTTGACCCTTCAGCAGAAAAAATTGCGACTTACACAAGAGCTTATTACTGCCGAGGAAACGATTATGAAGCAACTGACACGCACAGATATTGAGCAGATGCTGGCGTGAGTTTTATGAAATAGTTTTCTTTCTCCCTGTGGCATTCAGGTACTTTTTTTTCCAGCGATTATGTGACCACAACCATCCACTGGGATATTCCATTATAACCTTTTCAACAGCACGGGCATAATTTTCTACCACAGTTTCGGTACCCTTTTCATAAGGAGGCTCGTCAATCTTTATCAAGGTACAGGTATAATACCCTCGCTTTACTCTTTTAACTGCACCATAAAGTGTTGGGAACTGAGTAAGCAATGCCATTTGCTGACTTCCATAATAAAAGACCGTTTCCTGGTTAAGAAACCGGGTTGGATATTTTTTATCGTTGCCACGGCCCGGATATTGATCCGCTACAATGGCAATGCCCCTGAGGATTCCTTTGCGCTTTATTAATTCACGGGCTACTTGGTTGCGTTTTATAGCGTAAGCGCCAAACCGTGTGCGACAGGTTTGCATGACCTGATCAAAAAATGAATTCTTGATCGTTTGATAAACAAAATCAATTGGCATTTTAAGACTTAGGGTGCCGGAAGCCAGAAGCCATTCCCAGTTAAATTGATGGGAAGACAGTAGTATGACCGATTGATTTTGATCCCGGTAGTCAAAGACCATTTCGGGATTAGTATAGCGCATTCTGCTTTGTATTTCTTCCGGAGATATGGTGAGAAGTTTCAGGGTTTCAACAGTATAATCACTCAGGTTCTGATAGAACTCTTTTTCAATTTTTTTAATCGCTTTTAGTGAATTTTCAGGAAATGAATTTTTAAGGTTTCGCCTGACTATTTTTTTTCGATACTGAATTACATAATAGCTTATCATAAACAGGATGTCAGCCAGGATGTATAAAACACTAAAAGGGAGTCGGGAGATGAGACGGAGTAAAATCATTGTTCGTGTCTTTCCGGGCAACAAGTTAAGTAAGTATTGCTATTTTTGATGCAGATATGAAAGCGCTGTTTTCGCTTTTCTGTTTTTCTTATGAGAGATAAGGTAGTTGTTATTACAGGAGGATCCTCCGGAATTGGTAAAGCCCTGGCGCATGAATTTGGGCGGCACGGCTCCAAAATAGTAATTACCGGGCGCAACACGGTAGACCTTGATAAAGCGGTGGATGAACTTAAACAGGTTGGTGTTGACGTTATTGGATTCAATGCCGATGTAAGCCGGGAGGAGGATAATAGAAGAATGGCTGAGGAGGCCATCCGGGCTTATGGCAGAATCGATGCATTAATCAATAATGCAGGCATTTCCATGCGGGCCTCTTTTGAAGATGTTCAGCTTGATGTTATTAAGAGCGTAATGGATATCAATTTTTATGGAGCCGTTTACGCTACACGATACTGCTTGCCGGAGATCGTCAAAAACAAAGGTTCAATTGTTGGTATTTCATCCATAGCTGGTTTTCGTGGATTGCCTGGAAGAGCAGGATACTCAGCATCGAAATTCGCCCTGAATGGTTTTCTGGAAGTATTGCGCACAGAATACCTTCATAAGGGCGTACATGTATTAACGGCTTGCCCAGGGTTTACATCTACCAACATTCGTATGCGCGCCTTACTGGCGGATGGCCGTGAGCAAAAGGAATCACCACGAGAGGAAGATAAGGAGATGACGCCCGAGGAATGTGCACGACATATTTACAGAGCAACGGTTAAGCGAAAACACATTCTCATTCTCACATTCGAGGGGAAAATGGCTGTGTTCTTGAACAAGTGGTGGCCGTGGTTGGCAGATGAGGTAGTATTCAAATACATGGCTAAAGAAGTGAACGCTCCTTTTAAATAGGCAATTATGGTAAAAGCATCAGTTATTATTGGTTTTGTTTTGGCAGTATTTACTACATCAATTGCTCAACTACCTTCCGATCTTCCGCCTAACAGTGCTCCTTTCAATTTGTCAGGAATGCAGGTAGCCACTTTTGACTATCGGTATGATGGAGTTAAGGGATACTATACCTTTTTTGAGGATTTTGTGAGTGGAGTAGTAGACATGAAGAAAGATCAACGGTATGAAAATGTGCTTATTAACTACGATGCTGTTACAGATAACCTCATTGCAAAGAGTAATAAGATGGAAGGTGCAGTTTTGGTAAGAAAGGATTTAGTTTTGCGTTTTGTGCTTAGGACAGACGAGGAAGAGTATGTTTTTGAAAAAACGGAAGTAAAAGAAATTCCTGTTTTTTTATTAAGACTGACCGAAGAGAATGAGATATTCTATTGCAAAGTTTCAAAATCTATTAAAAATATTGATTTAGGTGGGCCCTATAATACCGCTCAAGGGTATAGCGATGAGTTTAAGCTAATACTGACGTATTACCATACGCTTGATGATGGATCACTTAAGGAAATTCCTGCCAGCAAGAAAGGTGTAATCAGAACTTTTCCTCAGCTTGAAAAGGAGTTAACTCAGTACTTTAAGAATAACAAAGTAGATTTTAACAATAGGCAACAGACTCAATTACTTTTTACGTTTATTTCTGAGCGTTTAAAGTAGTTCAGGTTTTTGTCAGGAATACAAGCTTGGTGTTATCTGATTTAGTAATTGCTTACAAGGCTCAAATTAACTCTATGGCTAAATCCAAGTCTCTTTTCTTCTGCCAAAACTGCGGACACGAATCACCCAAATGGATGGGCAAGTGCCCCTCGTGCAACCAATGGAACACGTTTGCTGAAGAAGTAGTACAAAAGGAAGCCGCAGCCAGAAATGATTGGCGCAAGGAATCAGATCATAAAAAAAGGAATACCCCGCGTACATTACCGCAAATTGAGTCGGGAAGTGAAGTTCGTATTACCACCCCCGATCAGGAACTAAATCGTGTATTAGGGGGAGGAATTGTACCAGGTTCGTTAGTGCTGATTGGCGGTGAACCGGGCATTGGTAAATCAACACTCATGCTTCAACTCGGGCTGGCCCTTCAACATGTGAAGGTGCTTTATGTGTCGGGTGAAGAAAGTGAACAACAGATAAAAATGCGCGCTGAACGGCTCACTCAATCACAAAGTGATTCGTGTTACATCTTTACGGAGACGAATACGCAAAATATTTTCCTGGGCATTCGTGAACTGCAACCGGAAATGGTCATTATAGATTCGATTCAAACTTTACACTCTGAGTTGCTCGACTCAACTGCCGGCAGTATTGGTCAGGTGCGGCAATGTGCCGGGGAGTTGATGAAGTTTGCCAAAGAGACAAGCACCCCGGTGTTTTTGGTCGGGCACATTACCAAAGATGGTATGCTTGCAGGGCCAAAGGTTTTGGAACATATGGTTGACACAGTACTCCAATTTGAAGGTGATCGCCATTTGGCTTACCGGATTTTACGCACAACAAAAAACAGGTTTGGCTCAACCTCAGAGATTGGCATTTACGAAATGCTGGGCACGGGTTTACGTGAGGTGTCGAACCCCTCGGAGATTCTGATCTCACAAAAGGATGGACCACTCAGCGGAGCTACTATTGGTGCCACCATGGAGGGTAATCGCCCACTGCTTATTGAGATACAATCGTTGGTAAGTCCTGCATCGTACGGTACCCCTCAGCGTACGCCTACCGGGTTTGATCAGAAGCGACTTAACATGCTGTTGGCTGTGCTCGAAAAACGTTGTGGATTTCGCATGGGGCAGCATGATGTGTTTGTTAATATGGCCGGAGGCATTCGGGTGGAAGATCCTGCCATTGATTTAGCGGTGTGTGTGTCGATTATTTCCTCCCTGGAAGAACTTGCGGTTTCGGAAAAGATTTGCTTTGCGGCAGAAGTTGGGTTAGGGGGTGAACTTCGGGCCGTGAACCGCATTGATCAGCGCATATCAGAAGCTGAGAAACTGGGCTTTACAGAAATTTATGTTTCAAAATATAGTCAGAAGGCAATCGACAATAAGAAAGTAAAGATTACCGTGAAATCCTTTGGAAAGTTAACCGAAGTATTTCAGGATTTGTTTGGCTGATCATGTTCATCGTGTAATCTTTGCACGCAATTAAGTTATGGAAACATTTTTTACCGAAACGGTTGGCTTACCCGAAAACCTGTTCAGCTATTTCATTTTGCCTTTGCTTATTTTTTTAGCGCGCATTATTGACGTTTCCATCAATACGATCCGCATTATTTATGTATTGGGTGGACGAAGGTTAACGGCTACTGTACTCGGTTTCTTTGAGTCGTTTATTTGGTTAATGGCTATTCGTCAAATCTTTGAGCACCTTGACAATTGGATTTGTTATGTGGCCTACCCGGGAGGATTTGCTATGGGCATTTTGGTGGGGATGATGATAGAGGAGCGTATCGCATATGGGAAGGTAATTGTCCGGATTATTACCCGGAAGGATGTGGATGAACTCATTACATTTTTAACCCAACAGCAGTTTCGGTATACCCGTGTAAATTCGGAAGGGCTTGATGGACCCGAGAGCCTGGTGTTTACGGTTTTGCCCCGCGAAAACCTGGAAGAGTTGCTCTCCAAAATGAAAGATATTTTACCTACGGCTTTTTACACGGTAGAAAAAGTAAACCGTGCCTCGGAAAGCGGGGCAGTGGTGCAGGAAAGCACGCGGTGGAGTATTGCCAGTTGGTTGAAGGGTGGACGGAGGGATTAAAAAAGCATGGAACCTTGAAGTCCACCAGTGTGCAGAAATAAAATCCTTGAATCAACCTGAAAGTTTCCTTTTTTGATAAGGTCATATATTCCATACAATGCTTTAGCAGTGTACACATGATCCAGCGGAAGGTCATGCCTTGATCTTATATGATGCAAAAATTTTGACAAGTCATCAGTGGATTTCCCGTACCCTCCAAAGTGGTATTTAGTGATAAGTTTCCAGTTAGTATGGCCGCTTCCGATCAGATTTTCTACTTCATTCTTCAAAAATTCTCCACCCTTTAAAACCGGAAATCCCAAAATCTCAATTGAAGAATTGAGCCCTGAAATTAATCCCGATAGTGTTCCTCCTGTTCCTACTGCACAACACAAATAATCAAATTCTTCCCCAAGTGTTTGCGCGAATTCATCAACGCCCTTTACGGCTAACGTGTTGGTTCCGCCTTCTGGTATTAAAAAGAAATCACCTAACTCCAGGTGAAGTTTTTCAAAAAAGTCCGGATTTGTTTTTTGTCGGTAAGCTTCCCGTGTAACGTACTTCAATGTCATCCCACAACTTTTTGCAAATGTCAAAGTTGAATTAACGGGCAATGTTTCCTCGCCTCGGATGATGCCAATACTTTCAAATCCCAATTCACGTGCAGCAGCAGCGGTGGAAAAAATGTGGTTGGAGTAAGCGCCACCAAATGTGAGTAGGGTTTTGTGTCCCAACCTCTTCGCTTCTTCTAAATTGTATTTCAATTTCCACCATTTGTTCCCGAAAACATAGGGATGATTGAGATCCTCCCGTTTAACCAGAACACGCACGCGAGCTTTGTCAAACAGCGGATCGTGAATTTCCTGTATTGGTGTTTGCGTATAACGTAACAAGATCTGAATAGATTAACCTCCATCCCGTCCTTCCAAGAGAGGGGCAGGGGGTGAGGTTTCCTGACACCTTCTGTCATGCAAGTTAAAAATGTTTTTAAAGCCTAAGCATAAAAAGTAATTTGAAAACTTGTTTATATGGATGAATACATAAAAGGACGTGGGTCACAGATTAAAACGCAAAACAGGTTTTTAAAAGCCAGTTATGTTACCGATCATATTGAAGGGATTGATGAATCTTTTTTGTCTGCTCCAACCACCCAAATTTTTTATGAACAGGCAAAGAAAATTGTAAACAAAGTAACCAGTCCGGATTTGGGTATGATGTATTCCCTGAATCCTTACCAGGGATGTGAGCACGGCTGCATTTATTGTTACGCACGCAACACGCACGAATATTATGGTTTTAGTGCCGGCCTTGATTTTGAAAGCAAAATTATGGTGAAGAAGAATGCAGCCCAACTGCTTGAAAAATTTATTTTACATCCGGACTGGCAACCCGTTCCCATAAGTGTATCAGGAAATACAGATTGCTATCAGCCGCTGGAACGAAAACTGGAAATTACGCGAGGTCTACTCAACGTGTTCGCACGGTATCGTCATCCACTGGGCATGATTACCAAGAATGGGTTGATTTTACGCGATCTTGATTTGTTAACCGATCTTGCCAAAGACAATTTGGTGCACGTTTACATTTCCATCACCACGCTTGATGAAGATCTGAGAAGAATGATGGAGCCACGCACGGCCAGTGCCATGAAAAGGTTGAAAACAGTTGAGGAACTGGCAAAGGCAGGTGTGCCGGTAGGTATTATGAATGCCCCGATTATTCCGGGCTTAAATCATCATGAAATTCCAACGATCATGAAAGCTGCTGCTGATCATGGTGCGCAGGCTGCCGGTATGACGATCGTTCGGTTAAACGGAGCGATCGGAAAGATTTTTGAAGACTGGTTGCAAAAGAATTTTCCAGACCGGTTTGATAAGGTGTGGAGCCAGATCAAATCCATGCACGGAGGAAACGTAAATGATTCACAATTTGGAAGAAGAATGACTGGTGCAGGTAACTTTGCTGAAGTGATTCATCAGTTGTTTCGGGCTTCAAAAAAGAAATATCTAACGGGGAGACATATGCCATCCTATGATCTTTCAAAATTCAGGAGAGGAGGAAACCTAAGTTTGTTCTGATCATTAGAGCCCAATATCAACCTGGCCTTTTAAAAGGTCTTCAAAGTTCTCTCGTTCCCGTATCAGCTTCGCTTCATTGTTAATCACCAAAACTTCAGCAGGCCGTAAGCGTGAGTTGTAATTAGAGGCCATAGAGAATCCGTAAGCTCCTGCATTTTTAATGGCCAGAATATCACCTTCACACACTTCATTTAGTTTTCGCTCAGCACCCAGCGTGTCTGTTTCGCAGATATAGCCCACAATTGTGTAGACTTTTTGTTCTCCTGTTGAATTAGAGATGTTGATAATGTGATGATAGGCATCGTACATCATGGGGCGTAATAAATGATTCAGTCCGGTATTAACACCAACAAACGTGGTGGAGGGAGTTGGTTTAACTAACGTTGTTTTGGCCAGCAAATGCCCTGCTTCACTCACAATGAATTTGCCGGGTTCTATCCATAATTCAAGCCTTCGGCCGTATTGTTTACAAAACAACCGGAACGATTCGGTAAGCTTTAGACCTAAATCAAAAACATTGGTAACCCGATCCCCTTCCTTGTATGCCACTTTAAACCCGCTGCCAAAGTCGATGAATTTCAAATCGGGGAAATCTCGCGCCACGCTGAAGAAAATATCGGCCATTTTAAGAAACACATCGGTTTCAGTTATGTCGGAGCCGGTGTGTATGTGTAACCCTTGAACTTGAATATTATATTGACTGACCACCTCCATAATCTGCTGAAGCTGGTACACAGATATTCCAAACTTCGAATCACTATGTCCAGTTGAGATTTTGACGTTTCCTCCCGCCATGATGTGCGGGTTTAGCCGGATGGAGCAGGGGTAAGAGCTTCTATACTGTGTACCGAATTTTTTCAAAAAGGGTATGTTATCAATGTTCACCACCAACCCGAGCTTTACGGCTTCTTCAATTTCACTGAAGTCGGCACAATTTGGTGAGAACATGATTTCCGATGACGAAAACCCGGCTTTGAGTGCAAGTTGTGCCTCCTGAAGGGAGACCACATCTGCTCCAGCGCCATTCTTTTTCAATAGTCGAAGGATGGCAAGGTTGGAGAGTGCCTTAACGGCATACTTGATTTTGACATCCGCATCTGCGAAAGCCGTTTTCAGCGTTTTAAGTTGATGCACAATTTTACCGGCATCGTAAACATAAACCGGTGTGCCGAATTTCTCTGCCAGGTCTGTAGCTTTTATGTTTTGTATATAGTATGATCCGTCTCTTAATTCCATTTAAGGGTTATTTAAATTCAAATATACTTCCGTAATCCGGATCGTGGGGTTTGAATGCTTATTTTTGACCCATGAAGTTATTCTATCGCGAGTATGGTGCCGGTCAGCCGCTTATTATCCTGCACGGGTTTATGGGCTCTTCCGATAATTGGTTGCCACAAGCCAAAATGCTTTCTGAGCATTATCAGGTATGGGTGATTGATCAACGCAATCATGGCCAATCGCCACACAGTGAGGTGTTTGATTATAAAGCACTGAGTGAGGATATTCTAGAGTTTATTCAGGAGCATAAACTAGAAAATCCGATAATTCTAGGTCATTCCATGGGTGGCAAAGCCGCTATGAATTTTGCGCTGGTACATCCTGATATGCTGGACAGATTAATTGTAGTTGACATTGCACCCAAGGCTTATGAAGTTCGTCACGATTATATCGTGGAGGGATTGAAGGCGGTACCTATTGATGCCATTCAAACCAGGCAAGAGGCTGACGAAGAACTGGCTAAGCATCTATCAAATGAAGCGGTTCGTCAATTTCTGTTAAAGAACCTGATGCGCAAACCTGAGGGTGGTTTCGGTTGGCGCATTAACCTTCCGGTGATTGAAAAGAACATTGAAGTAATTGGTGGTAAATTAATTTTTGATGGGAGTTTTGAAAAGCGAACACTTTTTATTCGTGGAGTAAAATCCGACTATATTGTGGAGGGCGATCAGGAAGTGATCAAGAACATTTTTCCAAACGCTACACTCGTATGCATGGATACCGGCCATTGGGTGCAAGCCGAAAAACCCGTTGAATTTGTACATGTAGTCTTAAACTTTTTGAATGAAAAGTAAAGGCAACCTTTACCTTATTCCAAATGTCATCGCTGACCATACAGCCGATCAGGTCATTCATCCATTTGTTAAGGAACAACTAAAAGCGATTCAGTTTTTTTTGGCAGAAGATATCCGCACCGCGCGAAGATTTTTGAGTAGCCTTAAAATCTATCCTTCCATCGAGTCGCTGAACTTTTCAGTGTTGAACAAGGACACATCATCGCTTGATCTGGATCAATTGATGAAGCCACTTTCTTCAGGTAATAATATTGGTGTTATTTCTGAGTCGGGCTGCCCGGGTGTTGCTGATCCTGGTGCAATGGCGGTGGCCTATGCGCATGAATCGGATATTCGGGTAATACCTTTGGTTGGCCCGTCTTCAATTTTGCTGGCCCTCATGGCTTCAGGTTTAAATGGACAACATTTTGCTTTTCATGGTTATTTACCGGTTGATGCCCAGGAAACCAGTAAAACCATCAAAGCTTTCGAGCGCGAATCAAAGACGAAAAGTCAAACACAGATTTTTATTGAAACACCCTATAGAAACAATCAATTATTCTCTAACCTGATAAAAACCTTAGATTCAAGTACCCGCTTGTGTGTTGCTGTGGATATTACCGGTACCAATGAGGTCATTCAAACCAAGAAGGTTTCCGAATGGAAGAGCTTATCGATTGAATGGCCCAAACTACCTGCTGTCTTTCTCTTTTTAGCACACTAAATAACCGTTTTTGGTTTTACCTGCATTCCTCTAAATTTGCCGACTTAATAAAGAACTTAATCCTTAATATATGCCCTATTTGTTCACCTCTGAATCTGTATCTGAAGGTCACCCCGACAAAGTATCCGATCAGATTTCGGATGCCCTTATTGATTATTTCTTAGCCTATGATCCTAATTCAAAGGTTGCCTGCGAAACATTAGTAACCACAGGGCAGGTTGTGTTGGCCGGTGAGGTAAAGTCTGAAGCATACCTTGACGTTCAGGACATCGCCCGCGAGGTGATTCGTAAAATAGGCTATACCAAAAGTGAGTATATGTTTGAAGCGAATTCATGTGGAATTCTTTCAGCTATTCACGAACAATCTCCCGATATTAATCAGGGTGTTGAACGAAAGAGAAAGGAAGAGCAAGGT
The DNA here is from genome assembly GCA_964597075.1 of uncultured Roseivirgaceae bacterium. Taxonomy (GTDB): domain Bacteria; phylum Bacteroidota; class Bacteroidia; order Cytophagales; family Cyclobacteriaceae; genus UBA2336. The sequence continues at coordinate 12,247 of CAZQXC010000019.1, forward strand.
GCGGGCGATCAGGGTATGATGTTTGGCTATGCGACTAACGAGACGGACAATTATATGCCCCTACCTTTAGAGATAGCGCATTCACTGCTCCGTGAGCTAGCTGCTATCCGCAGGGAAGGAAAGCAAATGACCTACTTGCGACCTGACTCTAAATCACAGGTAACGATTGAATATGATGATAACAATCAACCTGTGCGAATTGATGCTATTGTAGTTTCAACACAGCACGATGACTTTGACAAGGATGCGCCTATGTTGAAGAAAATTAAGGATGACGTGGTGAATATTCTGGTTCCACGTGTGATGAAGAAATTACCAAAGCGTACCCATAAATTATTTAACAACGATATCAAGTATTTCATTAATCCAACCGGAAAATTTGTTATTGGTGGCCCTCACGGGGACACCGGATTAACCGGAAGAAAAATTATTGTAGATACCTATGGTGGGAAAGGCGCCCATGGTGGTGGTGCATTTTCGGGAAAGGATCCTTCTAAAGTAGATCGTTCAGCAGCGTATGCGACCCGTCACATCGCAAAGAATCTGGTGGCAGCAGGCGTGTGCAGCGAGGTGCTTGTGCAAGTAGCGTATGCCATTGGTGTTGCAAAGCCCGTTGGATTGTATGTAAATACCTATGGCACAAGTAAGGTTAACCTGAGTGATGGAGAAATTGCCAAAAGAGTTGAAAAGATTTTTGATATGCGACCTTACTTTATCGAAAAGCGCTTTAACCTCCGAACACCCATCTATTCTGAAACAGCAGCGTATGGTCATATGGGTCGTAAATCAGAAGTTGTGGAGAAGGTATTTAACAAAGGAAGAAAAAATGAAAAGCGCGTCAAGGTTGAATTGTTCCCCTGGGAAAAACTGGACTATGTTGAACAGGTGAAGAAAACCTTCAAGCTTTAATTGATAACTGATTAATTTTATAAAGAAAAACTGACGGTGCGGACCAATAGTATGCCGAACAATAAAAGCACCATATGGATACTGGAAATGGTGTGATAGTAAATTAATAATATTTGAATGAGTTGTTCACGAACAGTTAATCAACTTCATATCAAAACATCCGTATTGTTAGTCCGCCTTAGGGCCTGGCTTCAAAGCGGGGATCCAAAAAGGAACAAACTCAAGGGAGATTTTCTTAAAGCAAAATTGCTGACTAATTATTTTGCGCAGAAATATTTGTCCTCAACTCAAAATCTAGAACAAAATCAACTAACAACAGAAACACCTGAAACAATTTGGCAATTTTGGGATAACCCTTCCGGACGAAAAACACCTGAAATCGTAAAATCATCGTTGGAAAGTGTTGATAAATTCAAAGGGAACTTTGATCAGAAAATACTCAATAATGCTACATTCGCACACTACTCGGATTTGCCCGGGTATGTATTAGACAAATTCAAAAAAGGACAAATTGCTTATCCGCATTTTTCGGATTTGCTGCGCCTGAATTTATTAAAGAATCATGGTGGAATTTGGCTAGATGCAACCGGATATATGACGGGTTTTGTGCCGCAGTATATTCTTGAACAAGGTTTCTTCGTGTTTCTTACCGGTCACTTAACTCATTTTCCCTATTCTTTTATGCAAAATTGTTTTGTTCGCGCGAAAAAGGGAAGTTTTCTATGCGAGGCCTGGTATCAGATGTGTGTCGAATACTGGAAAAACGAGACCAAAGCTATTGACTATTTTCAACATCAGCTTATTTTCAAAACGCTTATTTCCCACCAGTCAAAGGCAAGGAAATTGTTCACACAAATGCCCCAAATCTCGGAGGATGGAGTTCAACACCTAGTGGGGGATAATTTGCTTAAAAAGTTTGATGCGGACGAATGGGAAGGAATCAGGAAGGCATCATTTTTCCAAAAGACAACGTACAAAGTGCCACCGAAAACTGATTATTCAGGCACTTATTTTTCAGCATTAAGCAACGGGAACGTTTGAAAACAGACAAAAAAATCAGCGTGATCATTCCGATATACAATGCGGAAAAATATTTATTGCCAACACTCCATGCTGTACGCTTTCAAACATACCAAAATTTGGAAATTATTTGTGTGCTGGACTGCCCGACTGATAACTCCGAAAAGATTGTCAGAGGAGTTGCTATCGAAGATGATCGAATAAAGATATTCACAAATTCTAAAAATTTAGGTCCGGCTGAAACGAGGAACAACGGCATTCGCTATGCTATTGGTGATTACATCCACTTTATGGATTCGAATGATTTAATCAATCATGATTTCTACGAAATTCTGTTGAATGAGGCAATTAAAACAGGCGCAGATATCAGTGCGTGTTCGGTGTTTAACGAAAAAAAGCCAAAGCAAAGTATCTGGTTTGTAAAGGATGAAGTTTTACTGGGTAAGGATAAGATTCATAAGTCCGAAGTTTTGTATCGGGGTTGGGTATGGAGATACTTAATCAAAAAAGAATTTTGGAATGAACACAATTTTTCATTTCCGGATCTTTACGCGATGGAAGATACTGTGGTGTCGATTTCCCTTATACACTTTGCGAATAAGATTGTAATTTGTTCGGATGCCGTATATATCTACAAGAATCGTGACAGTTCCCTCTGGAACCGAAATAAAAGCCCCGACAACCCGGACCAGAAACGACTAGTGAAGGATAATGCGAGAAAGGCTAAAAGAGCCATACATTATTTAATACAGAACTATAAAATTAAACAGCCCGGCAAAAGGTTTCTGAGGTTTAGGGAGTTTATTAATGGTAAATATTCATGCACAAACGATCCGATCGTTTACGGAGAACTTAATAATAAGATTAGTGTAATAATGCCGGTTTACAATGTGGAAAAATATTTGTTGCGAGCACTGAATTCTGTTCGCTTTCAAACATATCAAAACATAGAAATCATTTGTGTATTGGATTGCCCTACTGATAGTTCTGCGGAAATCATCTCAAAGATTGCTGCTGAAGATAAGCGCTTAAAATTGGTTAAGCATACAGAGAACAAAGGCTTGCCGGCAGCCCGAAATTCAGGCGTTAAATTTGCAACGGGTCAGTACATCCATTTTATGGATTCAGACGACTGGCTCAGTCCTGATTTTTATGAGACATTGATATACGCGGCCGAAAAATCAAAAGCTGATGTTGCTGCCTGTTCGGTATTCTATGAGAAAAAGCCATGGAGAAGTATTTGGTTTCGCAAAAGCGAAGTGCTGAAGGAGACCGATGATAAAATGGATAAAACAGAAATAACAATTCAGGGTTGGGCTTGGAAGTATTTGATCAAAAAAAGTTTTTGGGACGGGCATAATTTTTCTTTTCCTGATTTAGTGCCGATGGAGGACAAGCCCGTCATGATTTCGATGATTTACTATGCAAACGCAGTTGTCCTTTGTCCTGCCGCTGTTTACTTCTATAAGAATCGGGAAAATTCAATCTTAAATAAAAGCCATGATCCGGTGCGTGAAAACCAGAGAAAGCTAAACCGCCACAAAGCACGGGCGATTTACAAAGCTTTTATGAAGCGTAATAAGATCAAACAGCCCAACAAATTGCGATATTATCTAAAAAAAATCATGACTTAGACCAAAGCACATGTCAAAGATAAGGAACTGGGTTGTATCAGGAATCAAGCGAACATTGAAAAGGATTCGTGCAATAAGTAATATCCCTAAACAACAGAAAGTTGCCAAAAAATTAGATGGTTATATTGCCGCATTTTTGAATCGGGAAATAGAAACATTTAACGCTATTCCTAAAAAGCCCGAGCTGGTTGGAAGAAAAATATTCTGGCAATATTGGCATCAGGGGGTAAATTCAACAACTTCAAAAATGGTTGTTGCTTGTCTTCATTCCGTTGAAAAGTACAGTGGCGATCACGAAGTTATAGTGTTAACCTCTAAAACAGTCTGGGACTATATCGAATTACCACAGTTTGTTTTTGAGAAATTCGGAAAAGACAGGTTCAATTTTGCGAAGCTTGCCAATCTCATACGATTAAATTTACTTTCGGCTTATGGTGGCGTGTGGCTTGATGCAACCCTTTACCTAACAGCACCGATTGATAAACAGGTATTGAGCTTGGATTTTTTTGCCTTTCAGCGGTCTAAAACTGCGCCAGCCGATGCTGAGATATTTCGAAAGTTTGACCCGTTATATTTTTCTTGGGACCTCAACTTCCTGGCAGGCATGCTTAATTCTTTTATGATTGCAAAACCAGGTAACAAAATCATTTCAGACTTGCTTTCGATTTTACTAGCGTATTGGAAAAGGGAGAATAAAGTAGGACATTATTATTTTTTCCAGATTTGTTTCAACCGTATGGTGCAACATGATGAATGGAAGAAATATAACTGCGAAATTGTTGGTGATACGGATTGCCATAGACTGCAAGTGGTATCGCTTGAGAAATTCGACCAGTATATTTTTGAAGAAATTAAATCAAAAAGTAGTATCCATAAATTAACATACCGGTTCGATAAGTTTAGTCAAATTCCGGAAGGTTCGTTTTTTGATTTTGTTGCAAACGGAAAAATAGAAACGGAAGAAAAGTGAAGCAACCGTGGAAAGACCTATTCGAACGGACAGCGTTCTTCTTTAGAAGAATCGTAAGAATACAAAAGCGTATTAAAAAGGCAAGAAAAGCAAAGAAAGCCCTCCCTTTACAAGCCGAAGTAGCCAAAAAGCTGGATGGCTATATTGCAGATTTTTTAAACGGAAAAATTGATAAGGTAGTTTCGGTTGCCAAAAAACCTGAGTTGGTCGGAAAAAAAATAATCTGGCAGTTTTGGCAACAGGGAATCGATGAAAAAACACCTAAAATAGTTAGAATCTGCCAAGACTCTGTGAAGAAATTTAGCAATGGGTACGAAGTAATTGTTCTATCGAAGGAAACATTGGTCCAGTACATTGATGAGCTGCCCGACTATATCTGGAAAAAATTTGGTACAGGCGGATATGATTTTCCTAAAATTGCCAATCTTATTCGGCTTCAATTGCTTTCGGCTTACGGTGGTGTTTGGCTTGACTCCACCATCTATCTGACAAAACCGCTGGAAGAAAGCTGGTTGCAAAAGGATTTCTTTGCGCTTCAACGCTCCGAAACACCACCACCTGATTCAGAAATTTTTTCAGCCTACGATCCGATTGGCCTTACCTGGGAGAGTGCATCGTTTGTCAGAATGCAAAACTCTTTCATGATTGCTAAACCACATCATAAAATCATTGACGACTTACTTTCCATTCATTTTGAGTATTGGAAAAAAGAATCACAGATCAATCATTACTTCTTTTTTCAGATCATGTTCAATCGCATGATGCAACATGAAGAATGGAAAAACCTGAATTGCGAAACTGTAGATTATGCTGATTTCCACAGGTTTTTAATTGCCGGACTCGACCGATTTGACCAAACGTTGTTCGATGAGGTAGTGGCCCGTTGGGGTGTACACAAACTCACCCTTTATTGGGCGAAGAAGTGGAAAAGAAAGCAATTACCTTCCGGCTCGTTAGCCGATGTCTTGATAAATAAGAAAAACGAAAAATAGAACGATGTTGTCCAAACCATTAATAATTGAAAAGGGAATTATACAACCGACTTTTGATAAACGTAAACGGAACAGTTTTTTCCGTATTACTGTCATTCCTTCGGGAGTTCTCACAAAAGAAGGAGTACCGGTTGATCAAAGCAAGACCATCATTAACGAAAGAGAGTTAGTGCGTCCATTACCAATAAACCCATCAAAGACCGAACTAAAATACATGGATGCGGATGCTATTTACTTTTGCATTCCGCAAAATCATTTCGGACATGTTTTGACAGGAACGATGGCATTCGCTTATATTTTACTGAATGATAAATACAAAAATCATAAAATTGTCTTCACTGCATATGCTCCTGCTTATACGGAACCTTGTGAAGCCATTATAACATTATTTAAACATCTTGGGGTTCGCGAAGAGAATATTATAACAATAACCGAATATACGCAATTCAAAAGCGTTATGGTAGTGGAGCCTACGCTTCGCTGTGTGCGTTTGTCCAGATTTAGAAAAAGATTATTTGAAATCGACAAGGAATTTATTGAACCGTTTAGGGCAATCTCAACAAAATTTGTTGACAAAGGTTATCCTGCCAAAGTCTATTTCTCGCGCAGCAAAATTACTCACAGACCAATCATGTTTGAAGAAAAGATAGAACAGATATTCAAAAAGAATGGTTACAAAATATTTTATCCCGAACAATTACCGCTTGACGAACAAATAAAACTTGTAGCCAATGCTGATTATTTTGCCTGCCTTCAAGGAACGTTGGAGCATCATAGTGTATTTATGAAGGATAACGCAGTATTTATTACAATCTCTCGAAAAGCGGGACGGACGGAAAGACAAGTTCTAATAAACAACGTGCAGAAAACAATCAAACATGTATATCTCAGAGGCAATATTCAACCATTCGGAGATAAATTAAATCCGAATATAGTCGGATTAAGCACGGATTTTTTTCCATTTCTTGAAGAGTACAATTTTAATTATGATGCTAACGATTTGAATCCGTTAAGCAATCGGGAAATAGATGAATATGTTGAAAAATGTTCGTGGAGCCACCCCCATTTACCAATAAAAATTTTAAAAAGAATGCTTACATTTTTTTTAAAAACGAATCAAAATTCTTTTCGGAAAGAATTAACGCATTACCTCCACACCAAAAACAAACTAGATGAGATCACACAAAACAAATAAGCAGCAAATACGAACGCTAGTATTTTGCCTTGCTGCAAATCATATTGCCTTGTTTTCTCAAAAGAAATTGACGGAAACATTTTTTTCCGGAGTGAAGCTAACACCGCGTAAAGAATCAAAGCAATGAGTGTCCCTGCCAACATGCCCCCTACAACATCCGAAATGAAATGCATACCGAGATAAATCCGCGAATAGCTGATGACCGTAGCCCAAACAAATGCTACACCTGTTACCCAACGATTTCGAAATACCAACGACAGAAAAACGGCAAAGCCAAAACTGTTCGTAGCATGTCCTGAAATAAAACTGAAACCACCTCCCCGATGTCCGTGCACGATATCCACTAAGTCCTTAAAATCAGGATGATACGTAGGGCGAAGCCGCTCAAAAAATGGCTTGATCAATCCCGATGAAAATTGGTCGCACAACACCATCGTTAGTACAAAAAAAAGCAAGAGGAGTGCAGTTTCTTTTTTCACCGTTTTATAAAAAAGAAAAATCGCAACAAACAAGTAGAAAGGTATCCACACGGTGCTTTTGCTGACAACCCACATTATGTTGTCCAAAAAGACAGAGTCGCTGCCATTCAGTAAGAAAAATAATTCTCGCTCATAAGAAAGCAGGCTTTCTATAAATTCTTTCATCTGTGAACTTTCCTAAAGATATGGCAAAGAATTCTTGCAGATTGGCAGAAATTCAACGCTATGATTTGTTCAAGTTAAGCCCTCGCCTGTTTAACCCTCGTTTTAAATTTCTTTAATTGATTTTTTAGTGCATCTGTGGCCTGATCAGTAGCCGCTTCAAATGAACGGGCCTTTTCAATAGCAAAAAGCTGGTTTCCCGGAAGGTTAAGTTTAATCTCAACCGTTTTATTATCAACTCCTTCATTGTTTAACCGGAGGAAAACCTCACCATCCACCATACGGTCAAAATAGGTCTCGAGTTTGTCAACTTTCTTTTGAATAAAATCAACAAGCTTTCTGTCTGCATCAAAGTGAATGGATTGAACTTTCAGTTTCATAATTAAAAAATTTAACGTTAAACATACAACCTAAATCTGGCGAATCAGCATCAAGTAATCATATCATCACAGGCACTTCATTTATGCTTTGGGATGGGCCTGATCGTAAGCCTTTTTTATTTTTTCCATGGAATTGTGCGTGTAGACTTGTGTAGCCGCTAAACTGCTGTGTCCTAATAAATCTTTAACAGCATTTATTTCAGCCCCTTTATTCAACAAATGAGTTGCATAGGTGTGTCGCAAAACATGTGGACTTCTTTTTTCGCTCGATGTATTTTCATTCAGATATTTTTTTACGATCCGGTATACCATCATCGGGTAGCAGGGGTCGCCTTTATCCGTAACAAAAACAAATCCGTGTTTCTTCCTGTCAACCTCTTTGTTTCTGATTTGTTGATATACCTTAAGTATAGGAACGATACTTTTATGAAAAGGGATTACCCTTTCCTTGTTTCTTTTTCCTAATACTTTAATGGTGCGCGACTGAATATCAAGTTGTGATTCTTTTAAGGTAATTAGTTCAGAAAGACGAATACCGGTGGCATAGAACAATTCGAGGATCAGTTTATCACGCCATCCTTCAAGCGTATCAGCAAATTCCACATGATCAAGCAGATTAACCATGTCAGCTTCTTTTACAAATGAAGGTAGACGCTTTTGCGTTTTCAGAACGCGGATTTTGGTCATAGGGTTTTTCACAATGACTTCCTGCCGCATTAAAAATTTATAGAATGTTTTAAGGCTGGCAATTTTTCTGTTAATAGAGGAAGGTTTTATGCCGGAATCAACCAGTTGAATGATCCAGGCACGAATGATTCCATAGTCAGATGAATCGGGCGCATGGTCCGGGAAAACCTCTTTAAGAAAGCCGTTAAATTGTGCCAGATCGTTTTGGTAAGCCGTGAGCGTATGTTTGCTGACGCGCTTCTCATATTGCAGATATTTAAAAAATGATTCTACCATGCTGTACACACAATTCCCACAGGTAGTACCAATGTAAAAAAATAATCCCCAAGGGTAAAGCCCTTGGGGATAAATCTATACGTGAATCTGAGTCAGGAACACCTGATTCAATTTTGATAGGTTAGGCGTTCTCCAGGCCTTTCATGCGCTCCCGGTAAGCGGCACGAATAATTTCACTTCTGCGCGTAATCGAAGGCTTTTCAAACGAAGTGCGGGAACGCAATTCCCTTAAAACACCAGTTTTCTCAAACTTCTTCTTAAAACGCTTAAGCGCCTTGTCAATCGATTCGTTTTCCTTAATGTTGATTACAATCATTTCTTTCCAATTTGGGCTGCAAATATAATGAAAGAGCAGCCATTTTTGCAAAAATCACTTCAAAACTGCCCTTGAAATAACCAGTTTTTGAATTTCGGACGTTCCCTCCCCTATGGTGCATAATTTGGCATCCCTGTAATACTTTTCAGCCGGAAAATCCTTGGTATAGCCATATCCGCCAAAAATCTGAACGCCTTCATTCGCTATTTCCACGGCTATTTCTGATGCATAAAGCTTCGCCATGGCCGACTCTTTATTCACGTTTATACCCTTATTTTTCAGGTCAGCTGCCCGGTACGTAAGTAATTTGGCAGCTTCTATTTTGGTGGCCATATCGGCCAGCTTGAAAGCAATGCCCTGGAATGTTGATATGGGTTTGTTGAATTGGTGCCTTTCTTTGGAGTATTGTAAGGCGGCCTCAAAGGCTCCTTGAGCAATACCCAAACTGAGTGCTGCAATGGAAATTCTGCCACCATCAAGTACTTTCATGGACTGAATGAATCCCTCTCCTTCGTTTCCAAGCATTTGTGATTTATGAATACGACAATCTGAAAATATCAGCTCAGCCGTTTCGGAAGCTCTCATTCCCAGTTTATTTTCTTTTTTTCCTGAAGTAAATCCGGGGGTCCCTTTTTCAAATATAAAGGCTGTCATACCATGCGAATCCCCCACCTCACCAGTCCGAACAATTACTACGGATACATCCCCTGATTTACCATGGGTAATGAAGTTTTTTGCCCCATTAATCACATAGTAATCTCCATCGCGCACTGCAACGGTCCTCATATTTCCAGCATCCGACCCAGTATTAGGTTCCGTAAGTCCCCAGGCTCCAATCCATTCAGCTGTGGCCAGGCGGGGTATATATTTTTGTTTTTGCTCTTCATTGCCAAACTGAAGAATATGATTTGTGCACAATGAGTTATGCGCTGCCATAGACAGACCGATGGACCCATCGATTTTCGCCAACTCTGCAATGGCCGTAACATATTCAAGATACCCGAAGCCTGCACCCCCATACTCCTCAGGCACAAGCACGCCCATCAGGCCGAGTTTTCCCATTTTTTTAAACATTTCAACCGGGAACTCCTGCGATTCGTCCCAATCCATCATGAATGGTTTTATTTCACGCGCGCCAAAATCCCGCACCATCTGCGCTATCATTTGCTGGTTCTCACTTTCCTCAAAGCTTATATTGGATGGGCTATCGCTTAATACATTCATGGTTCAATTTTATTTTAGGGTTACGAAGGTAGGGCATTTAAAGCAATACCCAAACGAATGTTAGTTTGTTCAGGTTAAATCTTTGTTACAGCCTGTTTTAGAAGGCAAAACAATTATTTTTGGGGTCATTTAATAGGCCTTATATGAAAATTACAGTAGTTGGAACCGGATATGTTGGTTTGGTTAGCGGTACTTGCTTTGCAGAAACAGGCAATACGGTGACCTGTGTAGATATTGATGTTGATAAAGTTAATAAACTCAGGGGTGGTAAACTGACCATTTTTGAACCCGGGCTGGAATCCATTTTTGAGCGGAATGTTAAAGAGGGCAGATTATTCTTTACGACTGATTTGCGTGAAGGCATTCAGGATGCTCAGGTAATTATGTTAGCCTTGCCCACACCACCCGGTGCAGATGGAGCAGCAGATTTACAATACGTACTTAGGGTGGCCGGACAGCTTGGTCCTATGCTTGAAAAATATACGGTGATTGTAAACAAGAGTACTGTACCTGTAGGGACGGCACAGAAAGTTCACGCAAAGGTTTCGGAAGGAGCAAAAGTTGAGTTTGATGTAGTATCAAATCCGGAATTTTTACGGGAAGGTCTAGCGGTTGAAGATTTTATGAAGCCTGAGCGTGTTGTTATTGGAACACGGTCACCACGCGCACAAAAAATAATGGAGACACTCTATGCGCCATTTGTTATGCAAGGTAATCCGGTGATCGTTATGGATGAACCCTCCGCTGAGTTAACTAAGTATGCTGCGAATGCATTTCTTGCCACAAAAATTACCTTCATGAATGAGATAGCAAACATGTGCGAACGCTTGGGTGCAGATGTTGATTTGGTTCGGAAGGGGATGGGGACAGATAGCCGTATTGGTAAACGATTTTTATTTGCGGGTATTGGCTACGGAGGCAGTTGCTTTCCAAAAGATGTTCAGGCGCTTTCTCAATCGGCACAGCAGGTGAAGTATGACTTCAAAATTCTGGATGCTGTAATGACCGTGAATGAACATCAAAAGACAAAGATGATTGAACGGATGAAGGAGCACTTTAAAGAAGGGTTGAAAGGGAAAAAAATAGCCGTTTGGGGATTGGCTTTCAAACCACAAACCGATGACATTCGTGAAGCACCAGCGTTGTTAAATATTACTGAACTGCTGGTTCTTGGGGCCTCCGTTCATGTGCATGATCCGGAAGCGATAGAAAATGTACGCAAGCAGTTGGGTGATAAGATCACCTACCACTCAAATTCTTATGAAGCCCTTAAAGATGCAGATGCGTTATTGATAGCTACCGAGTGGCCTGAATACCGCACGCCTGATTATGAACGGATGGCACAACTCATGAAAACGAAAGCTATTTTTGATGGCAGAAACATATACGACCTTTCAAATATTCGTGAACTTGGGTTCAATTATTATAGTATTGGTCGTGAAATCATAAAAAACTAAAAACATTGGCAGACAAGAAAAATATTTTGATCACCGGTGGAGCCGGCTTTATTGGTTCCCATGTTGTACGTCTTTTTGTTAACAAATACCCACAATACCGCATCATTAATCTTGATAGCCTGACGTACGCGGGCAACCTGGAGAACCTCCTGGATGTGGAGAGCAAGCCCAATTACAAATTCATTAAAGGCGATATCCTCGATCTTGAACTGCTAAACTCAATTTTTTCAGAGTATCCGGTTCAGGGAGTTATTCATCTGGCTGCTGAATCACATGTTGATCGATCCATTCACAATCCGGATGAGTTTGCCATGACCAATATTATTGGCACTATTCGATTGCTGAAAGCTGCCCACTCCGCATGGCATGGAAAGCTTAATGGTAAAATGTTTTATCATATTTCTACAGACGAAGTGTATGGATCTATTAATGATGGGTACTTCACGGAGGAAACTCCCATTGATCCGCGGTCTCCTTATTCAGCATCGAAAGCAAGTAGTGATCATTTTGTACAGGCGTTTGGCAACAGCTATGGTTTGCCAACACTTATTAGCCGTTGTTCCAATAACTATGGACCCTATCAGTTTCCGGAGAAGTTAATTCCGCTCATGATTAACAACATGGTGCAAGGCAAGCCACTACCGGTATATGGAAAAGGAGAGAATATTCGCGACTGGCTTTTCGTAGAGGATCATGCCAGTGCTATTGATGCTATTTTTCATAAAGGAAAAGCTGGTGAAGTATTCAACATAGGTGGTAACAACGAATGGAAAAATATTGATCTGATAAAGTTGCTGTGCAGTATCGTGGATGCAAAACTTGGACGCGAAGAAGGCACTGCAATGAAACTTATTACCTATGTAACCGATCGTCCCGGTCATGACTTGCGTTACGCCATTGACGCATCGAAAGTTATTAGCGAAACAGGTTGGCGTCCCGAAACCGATTTTGCACAAGGATTGGAGACAACAGTGAGCTGGTATCTGGAGAATAAAGACTGGTTGAATCATGTAACCTCGGGAGAATACCTGAAGTATTACGATAAAATGTATGTAAATCGTTGATAATCAACATAATATTATGAAGGGAATCATATTAGCAGGAGGATCAGGTACGCGTTTACACCCCCTCACGTTGGCGGTGAGCAAGCAACTCATGCCGTTGTATGATAAGCCTATGATTTACTATCCGCTATCCGTTTTAATGATGGCGGGGATCAAAGAAATTTTGATTATCTCAACACCGCATGATCTACCCATGTTCAAAAAACTATTAGGTGATGGTAAGCAACTGGGATGTTCTTTTACGTATGCTGAACAACCACGACCGGAAGGACTCGCACAAGCATTCATCATTGGTGAAGAATTTATTGGTACCGATAGTGTTGCGTTGATTTTGGGTGACAATATTTTCTATGGAAGTGGTTTTGCCAAGTTGGTTCAGTCATGCGTTGATCCCAAAGGGGGTATTGTATTTGCGTACCACGTGAATGATCCGGAGCGTTATGGTGTGGTAGAATTTGATGAACAAATGAATGCGATCTCTATTGAGGAGAAGCCAAGTCAGCCGAAATCAAACTATGCGGTTCCGGGTTTATATTTTTACGACAATGATGTGGTGAACATTGCCAAAAACATCAAACCAAGTCCGCGTGGTGAATTAGAGATTACCGATGTGAACAACACTTACCTGAGAAGCGGAAAGTTAAAAGTTGCTGTTATGAATCGCGGTACAGCATGGCTGGATACTGGTACATTTGATTCACTCATGCAGGCATCAACCTTTGTTCAGGTAATTGAGCAACGTCAAGGATTGAAGGTAGGATGTATTGAAGAAATTGCTTACCGCATGAAGTTCATCAACCGCGAGCAACTTTTGACCCTTGCCAAACCCCTGGAAAAGAGCGGCTATGGTGAATACCTGAAAAGACTAGTGTAATCTCTATTCGTAATAGATTACATGCAATAAGGTTCTTCCTACAGCCTCGAGCGTTTCTCGGCTGATATTATCCATGTTATCTTTTTTGCTGTGATGAAAGTCACCAAAGAATCCTTCAGAAGCATCATAGTGAACAATGTTAATGGTAGGAATTTTGGCGTACTCGTTTATAAAGATGTGATCATCGGTTATGGCCCCTTCTTTTTTATTCAGAAAGATGTGGCCGTAACCTAAACGGTTGGCTGCTTTCCAAACCTTATCAACTATGCCGGGAGCATACTCCATGGATGCGCCCTCACGAACAAACTGTGCATTTTGCCCGCCTACCATATCGAGCAAAATCCCATAATAAGCCGAGTAGTTTGGCTTGTGTTTATTCTTCGACCAGTATTGAGAACCCAGGCACCACCATGATTCCAGATTCTTAGGAAGCTTGTGATCGGTTTGATTTCCATACAGTCTTTCGGCAGTAGTCGAATCAAATCCCCAATCCTCACCATCGAATAAAATCATATCCACACCTACTTCAGGTAATTCATTTTCATGAAACACGCGGGCAATTTCAAGCAATACCCCTACGCCACTGGCACCATCATTGGCACCATCAAAATAGGCTTTTGGGTTTTGAGGATCTTTGTCGGCAAAAGGTCGGGTGTCCCAATGAGCTGCCAGTAAAATCCGTTTGGGTTTATCCGGATTAAACGATGCGATGATGTTTCGTAAAAAAAGTTTTTGATTGTCGTACGTGGTTGCTTCAAAATCCTGAACGGTTACGCTGGCGCCATAGGCTTTAAACTGTTCAATAAAGTAATCACCGGCCTTTTTGTGTGCAGAAGTATTGGGTATACGAGGTCCAAAATCAACCTGTTTCTTTACAAAATTATAAGCTGAATCCGGATTAAAAGCAGGAACGGCAACTGTTTTAGGCGGTATTTCCGGTTCCTTTGCAGCCTTTTTCTCTTTATTATTTGAGCACGAATAAAGGGAGAGTACGGCAATCAACACGATATAAAAAGCTGTTTTCATAAGCGCTCAAAGTAAAACAAAATTCAACGGATAGAATTCCACCTTATCGCCTTTTGCAGCATTATTTGGCGATCAATTATAAATCTTATACATTTGCAACGAAATATGATCAACTAGACGAGGGGACACAAAAGTCCCCTCTTTGTTTTATAGGTTTTATGGAATTAACGGAACGCATTCAAAAACTGGCGGAAAAGCATCTGAAGGATGATTCCCAGTTTATCGTTGAAGTTGTAGCCACCGTTCGTAAAAAGCCAAATAAGTTGATCGTAATTATTGACGGTGACCGTAGTGTAACCATTGACGACTGTGCTAATCTGAGTCGTTCCCTATCGGCTGCTTTGGATGAAGACCGGTTGTTAACGGATGCCTATATGCTGGAAGTTTCCACCCCGGGTTTGGATCATCCGCTAAAGCTTACCCGACAATATTATAAAAATATGGGGCGCACGGTGAAGGTGAAGACTTCCAGTGATGTGCTCCAGGGTAAATTACAGGAGGTGACACCGCAAGCGATAACGCTTGAAGTGGTAACCGGTACAGGAAAAAAGAAAGAAGTGAAGGAAATAAACATTCCTTTTTCTGATATAGAAAAAACGTTTGTAATGGTATCATTTAAATAAGTTATGACAACGAACGACACAGCCGCAGGCCTCATAGAATCGTTTGCAGAGTTTGCGAAACAGAAGAACATCGATCGTCCAACAATGATTCGTATTCTGGAAGATGTATTCCGGAATATGATTCGGAAGAAGTATGAAACGGACGACAACTTTGACATTATTATCAATCCCGATAAGGGCGATTTGGAAATCTGGCGTTTCCGTGAAATTGTTGAT